>NZ_JBIAIL010000006.1:0-238151 GCF_042871425.1 Micromonospora sp. NPDC005806
GGGGCGGGGGGTGCCGCACGGGTGGTCCGGGGGGTGTAACGACGGCCGGTGGCGGATCATTCCGCCGGCCGGGCGGCCCGTGGAGGCGGGCCAGGTGACCGCACTGGTTGCGGCGCGGTCAGCCATGTACAACGACCCGCGCCCCGGCTTCATTCCAGCGCCGGGGCCTTGGGCCACGCCCCACTAGGGCCGGAACCGGACACCGAGCCCCTGCGGGCACACCTGATCCGGACACCGGGCCCAGAGCCACCCACCGCACCCGCTTCGTCCAAGATCCGCGCAGTTTCCCGGAACCTGTCCCTGCGCGAGGAGGCACCACTTTCCCGAAGTTGCGGGGATCTTGAGACGCCCGGGCGTAGCCAGGCATCGGAACGGCGGCGGGTGGAACAGAGTGTCTGTCTGGGCGGTCTTGAGACGTCCACCGCGACCCCACCGACCAGGTCGACCTCGACGTCCCCACGGCCACGATCCGCGCAGTTTCCCGAAACTTCGCGCGGATCTTGGTGCGCATGCCGGCGGGACGGCCGGGCGCGGCGTGGCGCAGGGTCAGGTGGTGGGGGACGTCTTGGCGTCCTGGTCGAGGGCGGCCAGGATCGCCTCGGCGGTGCGCCGGCCGACGCCGGGCACCTCGGTGATCTCCTCGACGGTGGCGGTGGAGAGCCGCTTGAGCGAGCCGAAGTGCCGCAGGAGCGCCTTGCGGCGCACCTCGCCCAGGCCGGGGATGTTGTCCAGCGCCGACTCGGTCATCCGCTTCGAACGCCGCTGCCGGTGGAAGGTGATGGCGAAGCGGTGCGCCTCGTCGCGAACGCGTTGCAGCAGATAGAGCGCCTCCGAGGTGCGCGGCAGGATGACCGGGAACTCGTCGTCGGGCAGCCAGACCTCCTCCAGCCGCTTGGCCAGGCCACAGAGCGCCACATCGTCGATGCCCAGCTCGGCGAGGGCCTGCGCGGCCGCCGCCACCTGCGGTGCGCCACCGTCGACGACGACCAGCTGCGGCGGGTACGCGAACTTGCGCGGCCGCCCGGTGGTCGGGTCGATGCCGGGCCGGTCGGGGTCGCTGGCGGTCTCCTCGCCGATCTCCCCGGTCTCGGCGCGGGCGTCGAGGTAGCGGGCGAAGCGCCGGCGCAGCACCTCGGACATGGCGGACAGGTCGTCGGTGGCGCCCCGGATGATGAACCGCCGGTACTCGCTCTTGCGGGGCAGCCCGTCCTCGAAGACGACCATGCTGGCGACCACGTCGGTGCCCTGGATCTGGGAGACGTCGAAGCACTCGATCCGCAGCGGCGACGTACGCATGCCGAGCGAGTCGGCGATCTCGTCGAGGGCCTTGCTGCGGGTGGTCAGGTCGCCGGCCCGCTTGAGCTTGTGCCGGGCGAGCGCGTCCTTGGCGTTGCGTTCCACGGTCTCCAGCAGCGACCGCTTGTCGCCGCGCTGCGGCACCCGCAGCGACACCCGACTGCCCCGACGGGTGGAGAGCCAGTCGGCGAGCGCGTCGACGTCGGCGGGCAGCGCGGGGACGAGCAGCTCCCGGGGCACGTCGGCCTCGCCCTGCTCACCGCCGTAGACCTGGGTGCAGAAGTGGTGCACCAGGTCGCCCATCGTCACGTCCTCGGTCTTCTCCACCACCCAACCGCGCTGGCCCCGGACCCGCCCGTCGCGGACGTGGAAGACCTGGACCGCGGCTTCGAGAGGGTCGTCGGCGAAGGCCACGACGTCGGCGTCGGTGCCGTCGCCGAGCACCACCGTTTGCTTCTCCATGGCCCGCCGCAGGGCGGCGGTGTCGTCGCGCAGCCGGGCGGCCCGCTCGAACTCCAGCTGCTCGCTGGCCTCCAGCATCTCCCGTTCGAGCTTGCGCACCATGGTGTCGGTGCGGCCGGCCATGAAGTCGCAGAAGCCGTTGACGATCTCCCGGTGCCGCTCGGCGGTGACACTGCCGACGCAGGGCGCGGAGCACTTGCCGATGTAACCCAGCAGGCAGGGCCGGCCCACCTGGCCGGCCCGCTTGAACACCCCGGAGGAGCAGGTCCGTGCCGGGAAGACGCGGAGCAGCAGGTCCAGCGTCTCGCGGATCGCCCAGGCGTGCGAGTACGGCCCGAAGTACCGCACCCCCTTGCGCTTGGCGCCACGCATCACCTGGAGTCGCGGGTACTCCTCGTCGAGGGTGACCGCCAGGTACGGGTACGACTTGTCGTCGCGGTAGCGGACGTTGAACTTGGGGTCGTACTGCTTGATCCAGGTGTATTCCTGCTGGAGCGCCTCGACCTCGGTGGCGACGGTGATCCAGTCCACCGACTCGGCGGTGAAGACCATCTGCCGGGTGCGCTGGTGCAGGTTGACCGGGTCGGCGAAGTAGGAGTTGAGCCGGCTGCGCAGGTTCCGCGCCTTGCCGACGTAGATCACCCGGCCGGTGCCGTCCCGGAAGCGGTAGACCCCTGGCGACTCCGGGATGGTGCCGGGTGCGGGACGGTAGGTCGAGGGGTCAGCCACGCCGCAAGCCTAGTCCGAACCCCCGACACCCGACCGTCGCCGCGCCTCCCCCGCCCGGGCCGTCGGGCGGGGGAGGCGGCGGACCGCTCAGGCGAGGGTGATCTGCTCGCCGGTGACCTTGATGTTCTTCGCGGCGAGCGGCTTGGTGGCGGGGCCCTGCTTCACCGAGCCGTCGGTGATCGAGAACCGGCTGCCGTGGCAGGTGCAGTTGATGGTGCCGCCGTCGACGTTCGACACCGGGCAGCCCTGGTGGGTGCAGATCGGGTCGAAGCCCTTGAACTGGCCCGCCTCCGGCTGGGTGATCACGACGCCCTTGGCGGCGAACACCGCGCCGCCGCCGACCGGGATGTCGGTGGTCCGGGCCAACGGGCCGATGCTGTCCCGGTTGCCGCCCCCGGCGTCCCCGGCGCCGGTCGCGCCCGGGCCGCCGCTGGTCGGCGCGGCGGTCCCCGGTCCCGATCGGTCGCCGTCCCCGCAGGCGGCCAGCACCACCGCCGCGCCGACCGCGCCGGCGCCCGTGAGCAGTGCCCGCCGGGTCTGCGTAGCCGGCCCGGTCAGCACCTGATCGTCAGTCATATCCAGCCCTTCTCTCGGCTGCCGCCACCCCTCATGATCCGCGGCCACACTTCCGAACACGGATCAGGGTGCCGCACGGTTCATCCTGACGCGCCACGAAACGGATATCTGTGCGGATATCGGAACGGGCAGGCCGGTCGTCCCGGCCCGCCCGTCGTACCCCTCGCTCAGCGCGCCCCGGCGGGCACCTTGCGGCTGCTCCGCGACCGTGCGGTGCCGTTGGCCTTCGCCGCCCGGGAGGTGGCCGCCGCGGCGCCCTTGGCGGCGCCGTCGAGCTTGAGCATCGGACGCAGGAACTGGCCGGTGTGGCTCTCCGGCACCTCGGCGACCTCCTCGGGCGTGCCGGTGGCGAGCACCGTGCCGCCCCGGTGGCCGCCCTCCGGACCCATGTCGATGATCCAGTCGGCCGTCTTGATCACGTCGAGGTTGTGCTCGATGGTGATCACCGTGTTGCCCTTGTCGACCAGACCCTCGAGCACCATCAGCAGTTTGCGGATGTCCTCGAAGTGCAGGCCGGTGGTGGGCTCGTCGAGCACGTAGACCGTCCGCCCGGTGGAGCGCTTCTGCAGCTCGGAGGCGAGCTTGACACGCTGCGCCTCGCCGCCGGAGAGCGTCGGGGCGGGCTGGCCCAGCCGCACGTACCCGAGACCGACGTCGACCAGGGTCTTGAGGTGCCGGTGGATGGCCGGAATGGCGGAGAAGAACTCGGCCGCCTCCTCGATCGGCATGTCCAGCACCTCGGCGACGGTCTTACCCTTGTAGTGCACCTCCAGGGTCTCCCGGTTGTACCGGGCGCCCTTGCACACCTCGCAGGGGACGTAGACGTCCGGGAGGAAGTTCATCTCGATCTTGATGGTGCCGTCGCCGGAGCACGCCTCGCAGCGCCCGCCCTTGACGTTGAACGAGAACCGGCCCGGGCCGTACCCCCGGACCTTGGCCTCGGTGGTCTCCGCGAAGAGCTTGCGGATGTGGTCCCAGACGCCGGTGTAGGTGGCCGGGTTCGACCGCGGGGTCCGCCCGATCGGCGACTGGTCGACGCCGACGACCTTGTCCACGTGCTCCAGCCCGGTGATCCGGGTGTGCCGGCCGGGTACCAGCCGGGCGCCGTTGATCTGGTTGGCCAGGACCGCGTGGAGGATGTCGTTGACCAGCGTCGACTTGCCGGAGCCGCTGACCCCGGTGACCGCGATGAGCTGACCGAGCGGGAAGCTCACGGTGAGGTTGCGCAGATTGTGCTCGCGCGCCCCGTGCACCACCAGCTCGCGCTCGGGCGTCTGCGGCCGGCGCATGTTCGGCGTCGGGATGACCTTCCGCCCGGACAGGTACGCCCCGGTGACCGACTCCTCGTTCTCCAGCAGGGCCGGCACCGAACCGCTGTGCACGATCCGGCCGCCGTGCTCGCCCGCGCCGGGGCCGATGTCGACGATCCAGTCGGCCACCCGGATGGTGTCCTCGTCGTGCTCGACCACGATCAGCGTGTTGCCCAGCCCGCGCAGCCGCAGCAGCGTCTCGATCAGCCGGTGGTTGTCCCGCTGGTGCAGCCCGATGGACGGCTCGTCGAGCACGTAGAGGACGCCGACCAGGCCGGAGCCGATCTGGGTGGCGAGCCGGATGCGCTGCGCCTCGCCGCCGGAGAGGGTGCCCGCCGGGCGGTCCAGGGAGAGGTAGTCCAGCCCGACGTCGAGGAGGAACTTCAGCCGGGCGTTGATCTCCTTGAGCACCCGCTCGGCGATCATCTTCTGCCGATCGGTCAGCTCGATGCCGGCGAGCAGGTCGGCCGCCTCGCCGACGGAGAGGTTGCAGACCTCGGCGATGCTCTTGCCGGCCAGGGTCACGGCGAGCACCTCCGGCTTGAGCCGGGCGCCGCCGCAGGCCGCGCAGGGCACGTCCCGCATGTAGCCCTCGTACTTGTCCCGCGACCACTCCGACTCGGTGTCCGAGTGGCGGCGCTCGATCCACTGCACCACGCCCTCGAAGCCGGTGTAGTAGGAGCGCTCGCGGCCGTACTTGTTGCGGTAGCGGACGTGCACCTGGTCGTCGGAGCCGTGCAGGATCGTCTTCTGCGCCCGGGACGACAGCTTGCGCCACGGGGTGTCGACGTCGAAGTGCTCGGCCTCCCCCAGGGCCTCCAGCAGGCGAAGGAAGTATTCCAGGTTGTGCCCGGTCGACCAGGGCTGGATGGCGCCCTCGCGCAGGGTGCGCTCCGGGTCCGGGATCACCAGCTCCGGGTCGACCTCCTTCTTGGTGCCCAGGCCGGTGCACTCGGGGCAGGCGCCGTACGGGGCGTTGAAGGAGAAGACCCGGGGCTCCAGGTCCTCGATGGCGAGGGGGTGGTCGTTGGGGCAGGCCAGGTGCTCGGAGTAGCGACGCTCCCGGTCCGGGTCGTCCTCTGGCAGGTCGACGAAGTCGAGCAGGACGATGCCGCTGGAGAGACCGAGCGCCGCCTCGACCGAGTCGGTCAGCCGCTGCTTGGCGCTGGGCTTGACGCTGAGCCGGTCGATGACCACCTCGATGGTGTGCTTCTCCTGCTTCTTGAGCTTCGGCGGCTCGGTCAGCGGGTGCACCACGCCGTCGACCCGGGCCCGGGCGTAGCCCTTGGCCTGGAGCTCGGCGAAGAGGTCGACGTACTCACCCTTGCGGCCGCGCACCACCGGAGCGAGCACCATGAACCGGGTGCCCTCGGCCATGGCGAGCAGCCGGTCGACGATCTGCTGCGGGCTCTGCCTGGAGATCCGCTCGCCGCAGATCGGGCAGTGCGGCTCACCGATCCGGGCGAACAGCAGGCGGAGGTAGTCGTAGACCTCGGTGATCGTGCCGACGGTGGAGCGCGGGTTGCGCGAGGTGGACTTCTGGTCGATGGAGACCGCGGGGCTGAGGCCCTCGATGAAGTCGACGTCGGGCTTGTCCATCTGGCCGAGGAACTGCCGGGCGTACGACGACAGCGACTCCACGTAGCGCCGCTGGCCCTCGGCGAAGATGGTGTCGAACGCCAGGCTCGACTTGCCCGACCCGGAGAGCCCGGTGAAGACGATCAGGGCGTCCCGGGGCAGGTCGAGACTGACGTCACGCAGGTTGTGCTCGCGCGCGCCACGGATGATCAGTCGGTCGGCCACGGTGCGTGTGCTCCCGGAAGAAGAATGTGAGGCGGATCTGTCCGCTCGGAGCGTGGTCTGAGCGGTTTCGAGGGTTGTCGAGGCGCAGGGAAAACGCCTGGGCAACTCTAGCCCCGAGGTACGACAACTTTCGTCGGGCGCACATTCCCCCAGCTCAGCACGGCCGGGCGGGACGCGTCGCACCCCGCCCGACCGTGCCCGCCGTGGTCAGAATCCGCCAGGACCGGGCGGCGGCGTCGGACGCGCCGTCCGCCGCCGACCACCCCGCCAGCTCCCCCGCCGTTCCGCGGCCACCCGGGCCTCCCGGCGGCGGCTCTCGTACGCCACCTCCCGCTGGAGCCGGCGCCAGCTCTCCCAGCGCCGAACCGGCAGCTCCCCGCTGTCCAGCGCCGCCCGCACGGCGCAGGCCGGCTCGGCCTCGTGCGCGCAGTCGGCGTACCGGCAGCCGGTGGCCAACTCGGCGATGTCCGCGAAGGCCCGGTCCAGCCCGGCCGTGCCGTCCAACAGGCCGACCGCCCGCACGCCGGGGGTGTCCAGCACCGCACCGCCGTCCGGGATCGGCACCAGCGCCCGCCAGGTGGTGGTGTGCCGGCCCTTGCCGTCGACCCGCCGGATCGCCTGGGTACGCATCACCTCCGCCCCGGCCAGCGCGTTGACCAGGCTCGACTTGCCCGCGCCGGAGGGCCCGAGCAGCCCGAGGGTGCGCCCCGGCGCGACGTACCGGCGCAGCGGGTCCAACCCGGCGCCGCGCTCGGCGCTGACCGGCAGCACCGGCACCCCGGGGGCGAGGGCGGCGAACTGCCGGGCGACCGCCGCCGGGTCGGCGGCCAGGTCCGCCTTGGTGAGCACGATCAGCGGCTCGGCGCCGGACTCGTGGACCAGGGAGAGCAGTCGTTCGATCCGGGCGGCGTCGGGCTCCGGGTGCACCGGTTCGACCACCGCGGCGGCGTCGAGGTTGGCGGCGAGCAACTGCCCGCTGGCGTCCTTGCCGGCGGTGCGGCGGACCAGCCCGGTGCGGCGGGGCAGCACCGTCTCCACGGTCACCGGCCCGTCCGGCCAGCTGGCGAGCAGCACCCAGTCGCCGGCGCAGGGCAGCGCGGTCAGGTCGCGGGCGGCGGCGGCCAGCACCGCGCCGCCCACGCTGGCCCGGACCGGCCCCTCCGGACAGAGCACGGTGCAGATCCCGCGGTCGACCCGGGCCACCCGGCCCGGTCGATGGTCGGTGCGCCGTCGTACGTGGGCCGCCCAGTCGGCGTCCCAGCCGAGGGCGGTCAGGTCGAGTGTCATCGTGTCCTCATCGGTGTCGAGGGGTTCATGGCGGAACGCGCGTGCTACGACGGGCATGCTCACCACCTCCGTCCGACTCCCGGTGCCGCGTTCGAGCCCCGACGGTAGGGGGCGCGCCGACGTGCCGAAAGCGATTTCCCCGGCGACGCGGCGGCGCGGTACCGCTAGGGTCGGTGCGTGACCACCGATCCGCTGTTGCTGACCGGCGAGGTGGAGGACGCCACGGCACGGCTGCTGCGTACCGTGGCCGCCTTCGACACCGCGGACGTCCCCGCCGCGTCCCTGCTGCCGGGCTGGACCCGCGGTCACGTGCTGACCCACCTGGCCCGCAACGCCGACGGCTTCGTCAACCTGCTCACCGCCGCCCGCACCGGCGCGCCCGTCCCGATGTACGCCAGCCCGGCGGCCCGGGCCACCGACATCGAGGCCGGCGCGGACCGTTCGCCGGACGACCTCTTCGACGACCTGCGGCGGTCCGCGGACCGGTTCGCCGCGGCGGTCGCCGCCATGCCGGCCGAGGGGTGGACCGCGACGGTGGAGACGCCGCGCGGCCCCCGGGTGGCTGCCCTGCTGGTGTGGGGCCGGCTGCGGGAGGTCGAGGTGCACCACGTGGACCTGGCCGCCGGCTACCGGCCGGCGGACTGGCCGGAGGCGTTCAGCCACCGGCTGCTGCACGAGGTCGCCGCTGATCTGGCCGACCGCCCTGCCGCGCCGCCGATGGTGCTGCGCTTCGCCGGCAGCGGCTGCCACGAGCTGGGCATCGGCGAGCCGGACGGGGCACCCACGATCGCCGGCCCCGCGCCGGAACTCGCCGCCTGGCTGATCGGCCGCAGCGCGGGCGAGGTGCTAACCGTCACTCCCGACGGTCCCCTGCCGACCCCACCGGAATGGATATAGAAGTCGTCATGACCTACACCGGAGACGTCACGCCCGGCGGCGAGCCCGCCGTCCGCGACCTCGACCGGCTGACCATCACCAAGGTGTCGGTGGGGCCGATGGACAACAACGCGTACCTGCTGCGCTGCCGGGAGACCGGCGAGCAGGTGCTGATCGACGCCGCGAACGAGGCGCCCCGCCTGCTCGAACTGATCGGCGACGGCGGGCTGGCCGCGGTGGTCACCACCCACCAGCACATGGACCACTGGGTGGCGCTGGAGGAGGTGGTCACCAAGACCGGCGCCCGCCCGCTGGTGGGCGCCGACGACGCCGAGGGGCTGCCGATCGACGCCGAGCCGCTGCGCGAGGGCGACACCGTGCCGGTCGGCGACTGCGCCCTGGAGGTGATCCACCTCAGGGGACACACCCCGGGCTCGGTCGCACTGCTCTACCGCGACCCGTCGGGCAGCCCGCACCTGTTCACCGGCGACTCGCTCTTCCCCGGCGGGGTCGGCAACACCCAGCAGGACCCGGAGCGGTTCGGGCAGCTCATCGACGACGTCGAGCAGAAGCTCTTCGACCGGCTGCCCGACGAGACCTGGTTCTACCCGGGCCACGGCAAGGACAGCACGCTCGGCGCCGAGCGCCCCGCGCTGCCGCAGTGGCGGGCCCGCGGCTGGTGACCCGCCCGCCGGCGCGGGTCCGGACCCGCGCCGGCACCCCCGTCTCCACGGCGGTCAGGCCGCCGGCCCGACCCCGGTCAACGCGCGCAGCGGGCGCCGCGCGCCGAACAGCAGCGCCCCGGCGAGCAGCAGCCCGACCAGCATGGTGACCAGCGCCGGACTGGGCGCACCGGGCAACAGCGCGGACACCGCCCGGGCCGCGGTGCCGAGGGCCACATAGAGGCCCGCCCAGAGAGTCGCCCCGAGCGCCGCCGCGGCCAGGAATTTCGGGTACGACATCCGCAGCCCGCCCGCGGCCAGCGGCAGCAGGGCGTTGAGCACCGGCAGGAAGGGCGCGACCAGCACCATCCGGCCCCCGCCCCGACGCAGCACCGCCTCCGCCGCGGCCCACCGCGACTCGCCGATCCAGCCGCCCAGCCGGCTGCCCCGCAGCGACGCCCCCCAGCGCCGTCCGGCCAGGAAGCTCAGCGACCAGCCGGCCAGGCAGCCCGTGACAACCGCCGCCACGGTGGCGGCTCCGGTCGTCGGCCGGCCCGCCCCGACCGCGGCCAGAACCGCGGCGTCGCCGGGCACCAACACCCCGACCAGCGGTACGGCGTCGGCGAGCATGACCAGGCCGAGGGCCGCCATGAGCCATTCGATGGGCAGCTCTCCGACCTGGGCCAGCAGATCCGTCACGGGTCGTACGCTATGGCCGCCGCCGGCCGGGCACATCGGGCCCGGTCCCCCACCCGACCCTGAATCCGTCCTCGGGGTCGACCCCGAACCGGCGTCCACTCAGCGCGGTCGCAGCACCTGGACCCGGCGTACCGGCGAGTCGACCGAGGGCTCGGTGGTGGGCACCGGGTAGCTGGCCACCACCTCCAGCCGGTCCGGTGGCAGGTGTCCCCGGTTCGGGTCGCCGACCAGCACCTCGACGCCCCGCTCGGCGGCCCGCTGCAGGAACGGCAGCACCCGCCCGGCCAGCGCGGCGTCGTAGAGCACGTCCCCGGCCAGCAACAGGTCGACGCTCACCGTGCCGTCCAGCAGGTCGTCGCCGGTCGCCGCCACGGCCACCCGGTTGGCCCGCGCGTTGACCGTGACGGCGGCGACCGCGTACGGGTCGACGTCGTTGGCCGCCACCCGGGTGGCGCCGGCCAGGGCGGCGGCGATGGCCACCAGCCCGGATCCGGTGGCCAGGTCGAGCACCCGTCGTCCGGCGGCCAGCTCGGGGTGGTCGAGCAGGTGCCGGGCGAGCGCCTGCCCGCCGGCCCAGACCGACGCCCAGTACGGCGGCGGCAGCGACCGCCCGGCCGCCGCCTCCATCCGGGCCCACCAGAGGATCGCGTCCTCGGCGAGGTGCAGCCGTACCTCGGGCACGAACGGCGGGGCGACCAGCCGGAGCCGGTCCAGGCCGGCGCCGGGCGCTGCGATCTCCCGTTCCAGGTCGGCCAGCGCCGTCTGTGCCCTCACCGGGGCAAGCATGCCGCGCGTCGGTCCGTCCCGGGGGGATTTTCCCGCTCGGGGCGTATTCGCTGGGCATGCTCGGCGCTTCCGCCAGCAAATTCTGCCTCGGGCGGTTACTGTCGTGAAGGTACAGGGCGATCACCGGCCGCGGCCGGTGCTCACCCGCATTGAACAGGGAGAGACGCATGGCAACCGGCACGGTCAAGTGGTTCAACTCGGAAAAGGGCTTCGGCTTCATCGAGCAGGACGGCGGGGGTCCGGACGTGTTCGTCCACTACTCGGCCATCCAGGCGGGCGGCTACCGGGAGCTGAACGAGGGCCAGAAGGTCGAGTTCGAGGTGACCCAGGGGCAGAAGGGCCCGCAGGCGGACAACGTCCGTCCGATCTAACGTCGTGCCGGTGGCGGCGGTCGGGTTCCGGCCGCCGCCGCAGCGCATCCTCAGGGCGGCGAGGCCGGCAGGTCACGGCGTCGCCGGAGCGGCCCGAGGAGCAGGAGCAGAGGGGTCAGCGCCAGCCAGGCGGTCATCAGTCGGATCGCCCCGGCCGGGCCCCACGCGGTGCCCAGCACCCCGGCGAACATGGCCGCCAGCGGGATCGTCCCGTAGTTCAGCAGTTGCATGCTGACCGTCACCCGGCCGAGCAGCCGGTGCGGGGTGTACGTCTGCCGGAAGCTGCCCTTGACCACGTTGCCCACGGCGACGCCCAGGCTGACCAGCGCGCCGCCGAGGACGAGCCAGACCACCCGTACGCCGGGGCCGGCCAGCGGGATGAGCAGCGCCGGCGGCCCGGTCAGCGCGGCGGCGAGCAGCATCGCGCGGGCGGAGCCCAGTCGGCGGGCGAGCCGGGTGGCGAGGCTCGCGCCGACGATCCCGCCCACGCTGGCCAGTCCGATCAGGAGGCCGACCAGCCCCGGGGGCAGCCCGGCCGAACGGACCAGGAAGACCACCAGCACGGCCTGGTAGCCGGTGAGCCCGATGTTGCTGGCCGCGCCGAACAGCGTCATCGCCCGCAGGTACGGGTCGCGGACCACGAACCGCAGCCCGTCGGCCACCTCGCGGCCCAGGGAGGACGGCCCGTCGGGGCGTCCCGGTCGCGGCTCGACCGCCCGGATTCCGCGCAGGCACAGGGCGGAGACCAGGAAGCTCACCGCGTCCAGTAGCACCGCGGTCACCGCGCCGGCGAGCTGGGCGATCAGACCGGCCAGCCCGGGGCCGACGAGGTAGCTGGCGGTCTGCGTGGCGTGCAGCTTCGCGTTGCCCTCCGGCACCTCCTCGGGCCGGAGCAGGGTGGGCAGGTAGACCTGGTCGGCGGTCTCGAAGAACACCCGGGCCAGGCCGGCGCCCAGCGCCACGACCAGGAGCTGGCCGACGGTGAGCAGGTCGAGCAGGGCGGCCGCCGGGACGCTCAGGAAGAGCGCCGCCGAGGCCAGGTCGCAGGCGATCATGACCGGGCGGCGGCGGACCCGGTCCACCCAGGCGCCGGCGGGCAGGCCGGCCAGCAGCCACGGCAGCCAGGCAGCGGCGGTGAGCACCGCGACCTGGAAGGTGGTCGCGTCCAGCACGGCGACCGCGACCAGGGGCAGGGCCACGGCGGTCACGTTGCTGCCGACGGCGCTGACCGTCTGCCCCGTCCAGAGCAGCCGGAAGTCGCGGTGCCGGAACAGGCCGCCGGGCCGCCGGGGCGCCGGCTGCCGGATCTGCGTACGGGTCGCCGCGGTCACGGTTGGGCCGGGACGCCGTGGGCGAACAGGAAGACCGGCTCGCGCCGCCGTCCGTCGTCCGGGGCCGGTCGGTCGGCCCAGCGGGCGAACAGATCGGCCACCTCGCGCCCGAGCTGGGCCAGTTCCTCCGGGGTGAGGTGCAGCCAGCGGTCGGTGCTGAACGACCCCTCGCCCCAGGCCGCGTGGGCCTCCTCGGGGGCGGCGTGCCAGGCGCGCACCAGGGCGACGTGCCGGTCCAGGTTCAGCGAGGTGGCGGCGTCGGCCACGGCCCGGGCGGCGGGGTCGGCGTCGAAGTCGGCGCTGGACCAGCGCACCGCGCGGTCGCGCAGTCGCCACCACCGCTCCCGGCGGTCCCGGGCCAGCTCAGGCGCCGCCGCGACCAGGTCGGCGGCGGCGAGCACCTTGAGGTGATGGCTGACGTTCGCCGGCGCCTGCCCGGTCCGCTCGGCGAGCTGGCCGACGGTCGACGGCCCGTGCACCTTCAGCACGTCCATCAGTCGACGGCGCAGCGGGTGGGCGAGTGCCGCGAGGACGCGTGAGTCGGTGACATGCCGGACGCCGGGGTGCTCCATGGGTAGACCCTGGCATGTGCAAGAGTTGTTGCGCAATGTCTGTTGCTGAATTGCCCCGACACGGCGCCGCAGCCCGCCGCACCGACCGACCGACCGACCGACTCAGGCGACCATCCGCCGGGCCGCCTATGGGGCAGCCGTGGGCGGCGCCGGGACGACCGGGAGCACCAGGACCGACGGATGTTCCGGGTCGTGCAAAATCTCCCGCCATCCAGCACGTAGCGTGACGGCGGTGCCGAGCGGCTCGCCGGTGCCCGGGTTTCGCGCGTAACGCGGGTGGGCTCCGCCGGAGACCTGGACGCGCAGTCGGTGGCCGGCCGCGAAGCGGTGTGCCGCCGGCCAGAGGGTGACCGGGACCGTGACCACACCGAACGGATCCGCGGGGAAGCGCCCGGGGGCCACCCGGACCAGGCCGTCGCAGACGTTCCACGACCGGCCCCGGCGGTCCACGTCGCAGAGCCGGACGAAGACGTCCAGGTAGGACAGCTCACTGCGGACGTGGATCTCGGCGTGCACCGGGCCGACCACCTCGACCGGCACGTCCAGCGGTGCGCTCGTGTAGGTCAGCACGTCCGGTCGGGCCTCCACCGGCCGGTTGTCCACCGCGCCGGCCCGCTGCTCGACCAGGAGCGGGCCGCCGAGCGACGGGGTGGGATCGGCCGGGTCGTACCAGATCCGGTCGGGCGGGGAGACGGTGGGCGGGGCGCCGGCGAGGGACCGCCCGGCGTGCAGGTACCAGCGGGCCGGCACGGCCGGCGGGGGCCAGTCCGGCAGGTCCCGCCAGCCACCTCCGGCACCGCCGACGTGCACCCGGACCGGGGGGCGGCGCGGCGTCGGACGGCCGGCGAGGTGCTCGTCGAGCCAGTCGAGGCCCTCCCGGAGGGCCGCCACGAAGAGCCCCGGGCTGCCGTGGGTCCACGGCCCGACGGTCAGCCGTGGTCGGGCCCCGGCGGCGCGGAGCCGGGCGTAGTCGTCGAGCTGGGCGGGGAGGAAGATGTCCTGCCAGCCGCTGACCATCGCCACCGGGGCGCGCACCTCGGCGATCCGGTCGCCGAAGACCCGGGGCCGCCAGTAGTCGGCGTCGGGCGTGTGGTGGCGCAGCCACTCCTGGAAGAACGGCACGGTCACCCCGGTGGCGACCCGGTCCGCCTCCACCAGCGGCAGGTGCGTCAGCGCCCGGGTCAACCGGGGCTGGCCCCGTTTCAGCTCCCATTGCCGGGCCAGCCACGGCACGGTCTGCGCCTGCAGCAGCTCGGCCCAGGTGAGCACGGTGTCCAGGGCGAACGACTCCCCCGCGTACGTGGAGTCCCGGGTGGCCGAGGCGGTGACCACCGCGACCATCGCGCGCAGCTCGTCGGCCGCCTCGGCGGCGAGCGCCCACTGCACGAAGCCCTGGTAGCTGGCGCCGAACATGCCGAACGCCCCGGACCACCAGCGCTGCCGGCGCAGCCAGCCCAGGGTGTCCAGGCCGTCGTCGCGCTCGTGCACCAGCGGGGCGAACTCACCGTCGGAGCCGTGGGTGCCCCGGCAGGACTGGATCACCACGTGGAAGCCGCGTTCGGCGGTGAGCCGCCCGAGCAGCCGCATCGGCCCGCCCCGCCCGTACGGGGTCCGGACCAGCACGGTGGGCGCGTCCGGCAGGTCCGGGGCGTAGTGGTCGGTACAGAGGGCGACCCCGTCCCTGACCCGCACCGGGATGTCCCGGGTCACCGCGATCCGCCGGGTACGCGCGGCGGGCAGCCGCAGCGCCGCGCGGGCGACCCGGGTGACGAGCCGGTCCACGCTCAGCCCACGGGACGGCCGGCGGCGCCGGTGTCCGCCGCCCGCTTCGGCGGCTCGCCCCGGGCGGCGCGCACCGCGTCCCGGTGCTCACCCATCGAGACCACCATGTCGGTCATGAACCGGTGCACGACCGCCAACTCCTCGTCGCTGAACCCGGCCATCACCTGGTCGGTGCGGCGGCCGAGCGGGTCGAAGAAGCTGCGGGCCAGCTCGGCGCCCTGGTCGGCGTAGCGCAGGAACACCTTGCGCCGGTCGGCGGTGTCGCGGTCGCGCCGGACGTGGCCGGCCCGCTCCAGCCGGTCGATCAGCGCGGTGACCGAACCGGAGGAGAGGTCGAGCCGCTCGCCGAGCCGGCCCGGGGTGATCGGGTCGCCGACCAGCTCGGCGTCCGTCACGGCGAGCAACGCGTCCAGGTCGGTGGCGTTGAGCCCGTGCAGGCCGGCGAACGCGTGTCCGACGTGCTGCGCGGCCACCGAGTAACGCCGCAGGTCGTTGGTGATCTCCGCGATCATCTGCGCGCGCCGGTCGGCCCGCTGCCGGTACCTGCTCTGCGCTGCCACGTCTCGCGGATGCCCCCTGTCCGACCGACTCCCGTCGCAGCATAGAACCTCTGCCGACAATCTCGCCCATCTAGGTTCCGGGCCAACGAGAGTCGGCCCCGGCGGTGCTCCGCCGGGCCCCCGGTCCGTCAGCTCAGTAGCCCAGGCAGACGCACTCGGTCATCAGCGCCCGCACGTTGCGCACGTACTGGGGGTTGGGGATGGCCAGCGGCTCGCCCTCCCGGGCCACCGCGTTATGGCCGTAGTTGTACGCCGAGATGACCGCGTTGAGCAGGCACGAGTTGAGCTGGTCGGTGCAGAGCGAGGCGTCCAGCCGGTAGTCCGACTCGAAGTACATGTCGCCGATGTACTTGGTGAGCCAGGCCAGGTAGTTGGCGCCCAGATAGGCGTTGTCCCGGTACGCGTCGATGTCGTACGACTCGCCGAAGCGCTGGTTCATCCAGTCCGCGGTCGCCGGCATTACCTGCATCAGCCCGATGCCGCCGTCGCAGGCCACGATGTTGGACTGCCAGCCGCTCTCCTGCCAGGCGGTGGCCTTGAGCAGGTTCAGCGGGATCTTGATGTCCGGCGCCGAGGTCGGCCAGTAGGTCTTCGCGGCCGCGTCGGACAGCGCCGACTTCACCTCGCTGCGGGTGGCCTGGGTGCCCCGGTAGGTGGGCTGGCAGCCGCTCGGCGCGGGCTTCGGCGGGGGCGGCGGCACCCTGGTCTCGATCGGCGGCTTCGGCGTGGCCAGCGGGCCGGCGGACGTCCGGCGCGGCTTCGGCTTCGACGTCGGCTTGGTGCTCGGGCGGGGCGTGGCACTGGGGGCGACGCCCATCGCCTCGACCGCCGGCGGCCCCTCGGTCGACTCGTCGGCGGGCGCCTCGACCGGCGCCTCCGTCGGCAGCTCCACCGCCACCTCCCGGGCCGGCCGCTCCTGGCCGCCGCACCCGGTGACGACCCCCGCCAGCACCAGCCCGGCGACCGCCGCCGTGGCCCACCGGCCAGCCCTTCGATGCATCGGACCTCCCCCGTGGTTCGTCCGGCCGCACCCTAGCAGGGGTCGGCGGGCTCCCGGGGGGCCTGGGACGCCGCCCGGGACCGGCGCGGCCGCAGCGGGCCCCGGCGGGACGCCTGCCCGGGCTCCGCTGTGGACGGTCGGTCCACCCCGCCCACCGCCCGGTCCCGGGTGGCCCAGGCGACCACGAACACCGTGACCCAGGCCGCCCCGAGCAGGACGGAGGTGGCGCTGCCGCTGGCCGTGCTCCACCCCAGGTAGAGCCGGGCGCCGCCGACGGCGACCACCCCCGCCAGGGCACCCGTCCACACCGTCACCGCCACCGGCCAGCACGCCCCCCGGGACAGCAGCCAGGCCAGCGTGCCGAAGCTCGCCGTCACCACCGCGTTCTGGGTGGGGAACAGCTCCGTGGCCATCGCCGGGCCACCCGGCCCGGTCAGGTCGGCGACCACGGCCAGCACGACCAGCGGCACGAACGCTCCCGCCGTACCGACCACGCTGAGCGGGTCGGCCCGCCACGGCCGGTGCCGCCAGGCCAGCACCGCCGCGACGACGGCCACCGCAGCGATCAGGAGCGACCCGCGCAGCACCGAAACCACAGCCAGCGCCGCGTCGACCACCCCGGGGGTACGCCGGGCGGCGAACCAGTCCGCGACGAGGCCGTCGAGCACCCCGAGCCCGCTGTGCCGGACCACCGCCTCCAGCACGGCGGCGACGGCCAGCCCGGCGGTGAAGAGCAGCACCAGCCCGGCGGCGAGGCTGAGCAGCAGCGTCCAGGCCGGCCCGAACCGCATGGCGACCAGGAAGAGCAGCACCCCGTACCGGGCGCGCAGCCAGCGGAGCGGGGGCAGGGCGGCCGCCCGGGCGGCCAACGCGCGCGCCGGGTCGGGGTTGCGGCCGAGCCAGCGACCGGCCAGCACCAAGCCGGCCAGGCAGAGCAGCAGGACCAGCACCGCGCCGGTGGCCCGGCCGAGCAGCCGGGAGACCCGCTCGTACGACTCGCCGGCGGCGTAGCCGGCCAGCACGGAGGCGCCGACCCAGCTCACCACCCCGGCCAGGTTCCACGGCGCGAACCGCCGATACGGCAGACCCGCCGCCCCGGCCAGCCGGGGCGCCAGCGTACGGGCGAAGGCCACCCAGCGGGCGGCCAGGACGCCCCGGCCGCCGAGCCGGTCGAGCAGGGAGTCGGCCCGGCGCCACCGCTCGGCGCCGATCCGGGCACCGAGCCCGGAGCCGCGCAGCCGCGGGCCGTACCGCCGGCCGGCGCGGAAGGCGAGTGTGTCTCCGATCACGGCAGCCGCCGTCATGGCCAGCAGCGCCGGAATAATCCGCAGCGTCCCCGCGTAGGCTAAGAAGCCGACCAGCAGCAGGGTCGCCTCGCCGGGCACCAGCAGCCCGAAGATCACCGCGGTCTCCCCCGCCACGATCATCGCGGCGACCAGGTAGATCAGCAGGGACGGCAGGCCCTGCAGCCACGTCAGCAGGTCAGGCATCCGGTTCCCCACGCACGGGGCCAGCATGCCAACCGACAGAACGGTCGGGACAGCAGTTTCGGCAGAGATCCGGGCGATCTCGGGGTGACCCCGAGGCGTCCCCGGCAACCGCAGACAGGAGTATGGAGGGTATGCAGCTTCGCACCGACCTCCGCAACGTCGCCATCATCGCCCACGTCGACCACGGCAAGACGACCCTGGTCGACGCCATGTTGCGGCAGGCCGGCGCCTACGGCGCCCGCGGTGAGGTCACCGAGCGGGTCATGGACTCGATGGACCTCGAGCGGGAAAAGGGCATCACCATCCTGGCCAAGAACACCGGCGTGCGGTACCTGCCGGCGGACGGGTCCGAGGCGGTCACGATCAACATCATCGACACCCCCGGCCACGCCGACTTCGGCGGCGAGGTCGAGCGCGGCCTGACCATGGTCGACGGGGTGGTGCTGCTGGTCGACGCCAGCGAGGGCCCGCTGCCGCAGACCCGGTTCGTGCTCCGCAAGGCGCTGCGCGCCCGGCTGCCGATCATCCTGGTGATCAACAAGGTGGACCGTCCGGACGCCCGGATCAAGGAGGTCGTGGACGACACCTACGAGCTCTTCCTCGACCTGGACGCCGACGAGGAGCAGATCGACTTCCCGATCGTCTACGCCTGCGCCCGCGACGGCATCGCCTCGCTGACCCAGCCGGCCGACGGCGCGGTACCCGACGACAGCCACAACCTGGAGCCGCTGTTCCGCACCCTGCTGGACACCATCCCGGCGCCCGCGTACGAGGAGGAGGCGCCGCTGCAGGCGCACGTCACCAACCTCGACGCCTCGCCGTTCCTCGGCCGGCTGGCGCTGTGCCGGGTGCGGCAGGGCACCATCAGCAAGGGCCAGACGGTGGCCTGGTGCCGCACCGACGGCAGCACCCAGCGGGTGCGCATCTCCGAGCTGCTGATGACCGAGGGCCTGGAGCGCAAGCCGGCCGAGTCGGCCGGCCCGGGCGACATCATCGCCGTCGCCGGCATCCCCGAGATCATGATCGGGGAGACCCTCGCCGACGCGGAGAACGCGACCCCGCTGCCGCTGATCACCGTCGACGAGCCGGCCATCTCGATGACCATCGGCACCAACACCTCGCCGATGGTCGGCCGGGTCAAGGGCGCCAAGGTCACCGCCCGCATGGTCAAGGACCGGCTCGACAAGGAGCTGATCGGCAACGTCTCGCTGCGGGTGCTGCCCACCGAGCGTCCCGACGCCTGGGAGGTGCAGGGCCGCGGCGAGCTGGCGCTGGCCATCCTGGTCGAGCAGATGCGCCGCGAGCAGTACGAGCTGACCGTCGGCAAGCCGCAGGTGGTCACCAAGGAGATCGACGGGAAAACCTGCGAGCCGGTCGAGCGGCTGACCATCGACGCGCCGGAGGAGTACCTGGGCGCGATCACCCAGCTCCTCGCCACCCGCAAGGGCCGGATGGAGCAGCTGGTCAACCACGGCACCGGCTGGATCCGGATGGAATGGCTGGTCCCGGCCCGCGGGCTGATCGGCTTCCGCACCGAGTTCCTCACCGAGACCCGCGGCACCGGCATCCTGCACCACGTCTTCGAGTCGTACGAGCCGTGGTTCGGCGAGCTGCGGACCCGCAACAACGGCTCGCTGGTCGCCGACCGGGCGGGCAGCGTCACCGCGTTCGCGATGACCAACCTCCAGGAGCGCGGTCAGCTCTTCGTCGAACCGGGCACCGAGGTGTTCGAGGGCATGATCGTCGGCGAGAACTCCCGCTCCGACGACATGGACGTCAACATCACCAAGGAGAAGAAGCTCACCAACATGCGGTCGTCGACCGCGGACGAGACCGAGAAGCTGATCCCGCCGCGCAAGCTGTCGCTGGAGCAGGCCCTCGAGTTCTGCCGCGAGGACGAGTGCGTCGAGGTGACGCCGGCCGCGGTCCGTATCCGCAAGGTCGTCCTCGACCAGACCCAGCGGGCCCGCACCGCCGCCCGCCGCAAGCACGCCGGCTGACCCCAGCCCCCGCACCCCCGGAGCCCGGCCCGCCACCCTGGCGGCCGGGCTCCCCCCTTTCCCGGCTCCCCTCCGCGTCAGCTGGGTTTGCTGGCCTGGAAGGCGAGGACGTCGGGGATGGGGGTGGCGCCGGACTCCCGGACGCGGGTGAGAGTGAGGCCGGCGGTGGTGACCGCGTTGAGCAGGTCGGCGAGGGGGACGTGCCAGGCGCCCACCCGGGCCCGCACGCCGCTCGGATTCCAGGCACGGAAGGTGCGCTCCCGGTCGGCGTACCCACCGTCGATGACGATGTGCGCCGGGTCGGAGCGGTCCGCGAACGCGCCGGTGAAGCAGGGGTGCACGCCGGCGTGGACGAAGCGGCCGCCGGGGACGAGGACCCGGGCGGCCTCCCTGATCACCGCCGGGTAGTCCGGCAGGTCGGTGTGCCCGAGCACGCAGGTGACGGCGGGCACGCTCGCGTCGGCGACCGGAAGCCGCGTCGCGTCGCCCCGGGCCACCGGCAGCCGGGTACGGGCGTACCGCAGTTGCCCGCCGGAGAGGTCGACCCCGACCGGGTCCCAGCCCAGCCGGCGCAGTGCGGCGGCGTGCACCCCGGTGCCGCAGCACAGGTCGAGACAGCGGCCAGGCCCGGTGCCGAGCAGGTCGGCGAGCTGCCGACGCACCCGGTCCATGTAGTCGGCGGAGGTGTCGGAGGCGTACTCCTCGTACCAGTCGGCGATGGCGTCGTACCCGGCGGTCGTCATCTGCGCACGCTAGACCGACCACCGGCCGGGCCGCAGCCCCGCCCGGTGATCCGCTACGGTCACCGGCATGACCTGGGAGGATCTCGACGCGCACCTCGACAAGGTGCCGGGCACCGTCTCCGCGTACGTGGGGCGGCTGGGCGCCCGGCCCACCTGGATCCGGCAGCCCGACGCCACCCACTACGCGGCGAGCACCATGAAGGTCGCCGTGCTGGTGGCACTGCACCGCGCCGCCGAGGCCGGCCGGCTCGACCTGGACCGGCCGATCCCGGTGCGCAACGCGTTCGACTCCGCGCTGCCCGGCGCCGACCGGTATGCCAACGCGCAGCACTACGACAACGACGACGCGGTCTGGGAGCGGGTCGGGGGCACGGCGTCGCCGCGCTGGCTCGCCCAGCGGATGATCGTCCGGTCCAGCAACCTGGCCACCAACGTCCTCATCGGTCAGGTCGGGCTGCCGGCCGCGGCCGAGGCGTGGGCGCTGGCCGGGGCGCGGCACAGCGTCACCGGCCGGGGCATCGAGGACTTCGCCGCCCGGGAGGCGGGCATCGACAACCTGGTCACCGCCGCCGACCTGGCCGCCCTGCTCGGTGAGCTGGCGCTCGGCGCGCGGCGGCCGGGCCCGCTCGCCTCCCCGGCCGGCTGCGCGTCCATGCTGGACGTCCTCTTCGCCCAGGAGCACCGCGAGGACCTCGCCGCCGGCCTGCCCGAGGGCACCCGGATCGCGCACAAGAACGGCTGGGTACGCGGGGTCCGGCACGGGGCCGGGGTGGTCTTCCCGGACGACGCCCCGCCGTACGTGATCGTCGTCTGCACCACCACCGATCTGGCCGACGGCGGCCCGAGCGGCGAGGAGGTCGAGGATGACGCCTGCCGCCTGATCGCGGACGTCTCCGCCCGGGTCTGGGAGTCCCGGCACGCCCTGGCCGGCTGACGCCCGCCGCCGGCCGGCGGCGGACTCACTCCAGCAGGTGCGCGCGCAGCGCGGCGACCGTCTCGTCGGTCACCCCCAACCCGTCCCGCAGGTACGCCCCGAACGACCCGTGCACCCGCCGCACCTCGTCGTACGCGGCGTCCAGGTACTCCGGCCGCACCTCCAGCAGCGGGCGCGCGGTCGCCGGGTCCAGGTCCGGCTGCTGCCGGGTCATCGCGGCGAGCAGCACCTCGCGCAGGCTCTCGGTCAGCTCGTTGTGCCGCAGGTAGTCGGCCCGGATCGCGGCCTCGTCCACCCCGAGCGCGGTGAGCAGCACCGCCGACAGCCAGCCGGTGCGGTCCTTGCCGGCCGAGCAGTGGAACAACAGCGGCAGGTTCCCCGCCTCGGCGGCCAGCCGGACCGCCGCCCCGAACCCGGCCCGCGCCGACTCCCCGGTGACGAACCACCGGTAGATCGCGCACATCGCCGCCGGCATGCCCTCCCGGGCCAGCTCCTCGTAGGCGGCCAGGTCGTGGCCGAGCAGCACCGCCGAGACGTAGGTGAACACCGGGTGGGCCGGGTCGTACACCGGCAGGTGCACCACCCGGGGCTCGCCGATCAGGCGGTCCGGCGGGGCGACCTGCTGCTCGGCGCCGTGCCGCAGGTCCACCACGCAGGCGGGCGCCAGCTTGCCCAGCACCGGCAGGTCGTCGTCGGTGAGCCGGCCCAGCGCGGCGGTGCGGATCAACCGGCCGGCGCGTACCCGCCGCCCGTCCGCCGCGGGCAGCCCGCCCAGGTCGCGGGCGTTCGGCGCCCCCACGAGTGCCCAGTCCCGTCCCAGCATCGGCCCTCCCCTGTCGCCGGCCACCTGCGTATAGGGTGCCGCACATGACGATCGCCGCGGTACGCACCCACCGGCTCTCCGCCCCCTTACACACCCCGTTCGTCACCGCGCTGCGCCGCACCACCACCGTGGACACCCTGGTCGTCGAGGTGGTGGACCGCGACGGGCGGTCCGGATTCGGCGAGGCCCCGCAGGTCTGGCAGGTCACCGGCGCGTCGATCGCCGGCGCCGAGGCGTGCGTCCGGGACCTGCTGGCACCCGCGCTGACCGGCCGGAACGCCGACGACCTGCAGGCCCGCTGCGCCGAGGTGCGCCGCGCGGTGGTCGGCAACGAGTCCGCCAAGGCCGCCGTCGACGTCGCCCTGCACGACCTGGCCGCGCGGCGGCTCGGCGTACCCCTGGTGCGGCTGCTCGGCGGCACCACGCTGCGCGTCCCGACGGACGTCACGCTGGCCGCCGGCGACGCGCTCGACCTGGCCGCCGCGGCGAAGCAGCGCCGGGCGGAGGGCTTCACCGTACTCAAGCTGAAGGTCGGCACCGACGCCCGCGGCGACCTGGACCGGGTCCGCGCGGTCCGCGCCGCGGTCGGCCCGGAGGTGCGCATCCGGCTGGACGCCAACCAGGGCTGGACGCCGCGCGAGGCGGTCCGGGTGATCCGCGGCATCGAGGACGCCGGGCTCGACGTCGAGCTGGTCGAGCAGCCGGTCCACCGCCGGGACCTGGACGGGCTGGCCTGGGTCAGCGACCGGGTGGACCTGCCGATCCTCGCCGACGAGTCGGTCTTCGACCTGCGCGACCTGGTGGAGGTCATCCGCCGCCGGGCCGCCGACATGGTGAACGTCAAGTTGGCCAAGAGCGGTGGCCTGCACACCGCCCGGGCGCTGCTCGACCTGGCCGCCGCCCAGGGGATGGGCACCATCGTCGGCTCGATGATGGAGAGCCCGGTGGGCGTGGGCGCCGCGGCCAGCCTGGTCGCCGCGTACGGCACCAGCGCCGTCTCCGACCTCGACGCCGCCTGGTGGCTCGCTCGATCGCCGGTCGCCGGCGGCATCCGGTACGACGGCGCGGAGGTGGTGCTGCCGGACTCCCCGGGACTCGGCATCGCCACCGTGGGTGAAGCAAAGGTTCAGACCCACGGTTGAGTGCCGTTGGAATTTTTCATAGGGTCGAACCGGAGAACCGCGAGCTGGGGGTGGACGTGGAGCTGCAACCGGGCCACGAGGCCGTCGTCCGGGTCCCGGTGGCGACCCTCTGGACCGCTCCGGAGGCGGTCCGCACGATCGACCGGGCCGCCCTGGCCGACACGCCGGACATCGCCGCCTGGGTCGCCGGCATGGGCCGTGACGAGCAGGTCGGCGAGTGTGTGCTCAGCCAACTGCTGCTCGGTGAGCGGGTGCTCGTCACCGAGCTGCGCGCGGACGGCTGGGCGCAGATCGTCGCCCTGGAGCAGCCCGCCGCCAAGCTCGACCCCCGGGGCTACCCCGGCTGGCTGCCCGCCGCCCAGCTCACCGCCCCGCCGGAGGCCGGTCCGTCGGCCGCCCCGCTGGTGGTGGACGCCACGCTCACCGCGCTGCGCGCCGCTCCGGACGGCCCGGTGGCCCTGCCCGGGGTGGTCCTCAGCACCCGCCTCGCGTCGGCGGGCCGGCCGGTGGACGGGTGGCGGCCGGTGCACGTACCCGGCCGGGCCGACCCGCTCTGGGCGCCCGAAGGCGACCTCGTCCCGCTGCCCACCGCGCGGCCGGAGGCCAAGGAGGTGCTGGCCGTGGCCGAGCGGCTGCACGACCTGGTCTACGTCTGGGGCGGGCACTCCAGCCACGGCATCGACTGCTCCGGCCTGGTGCGCACGGCCTGGCGGCGGTACGGGGTGACGCTGCCCCGGGACGCCGCCGACCAGGCCGAGGTGGGCAGCGAGGTGGCGCTGGGCGACGAACGCCCCGGCGACCTCTACTTCTTCGCCCGACCCGGCCGCCCGATCCACCACGTCGGCATCGTCAGCACTGAGCCGCACGGCGACGTCCGGCGGATGTTGCACGCCGACTACGTCAAGCGCCGGGTGCTGGAGGAGCGGCTGCCCCCGGACCGCGAGGTCACCCTGGTCGGCGCGCGCCGAGTCTGACCGGTACGCGAAAAGGGGCGCTCCCGACCGCGGGAGCGCCCCTTTCTCCGTGGGTCCGGTCACCGCCGGGCGTCGGCCAGCTCGCGGCGCCGGTCGCGCGACGACTTGACCAGGCTGGCCGCGGTGGCGACCGCCAGGGTGCCCAGGATGACGACCAGGGACAGCCAGATCGGGATGTGCGGGGCCCAGGCCACGTGCTCGCCGCCGTTGACGAACGGCAGGTTGTTGTCGGCGAGCGCCTCCAGGACCAGCTTCACGCCGATGAAGCCGAGCACCACGGCCAGGCCGTAGCTGAGGTAGATCAGCCGGTCCAGCAGGCCGCCCAGCAGGAAGTAGAGCTGCCGGAGGCCCATCAGCGCGAAGACGTTCGCGGTGAAGACGAGGTACGGCTGCTGGGTGATGCCGAAGATCGCCGGGATCGAGTCGAGCGCGAAGATCAGGTCGGTGGTGCCGATCGCGATCATCACGATCAGCATCGGGGTGAACAGCCGACGGCCGTTCTCGTGGGTGGTCATCCGCGCCCCGTCGAAGTCCCGGGACAGCGGCAGCGCCTTGCGGCTCCACCGGATCAGCACATTCTCGCTGAACTCGTTCTCGTCCGGTTCGCCCTGCCGGGCCAGGTTGACCGCCGTGTAGATCAGGAACGCGCCGAAGATGTAGAAGACCCAGGAGAACTGGGAGATCAGCGCGGCGCCGGCGGCGATGAACCCGCCCCGCATCACCAACGCCAGCAGGATGCCGATGAGCAGCACCTTCTGCTGGTACCTCCGGGGCACCGCGAAGCGGGCCATGATGATCACGAAGACGAAGAGGTTGTCCACCGAGAGGCTGTACTCGGTGAGCCAGCCGGTGTAGAACTGGCCCGCCACGCTGGGCCCCGAGGTGAGCCAGAGCCCCGCGCCGAAGAGCAGCGCCAGCGCGACATAGAACCCGACCCAGAGGCTCGACTCACGGACGCTGGGCTCGTGCGGGCGACGACCGATGATGAACAGGTCGACAAGCAGGACCGCCGTCAGCGCGACGAGAGTCCCGGCCCACACCATTCCGGACACGTTCAATGCAATCCTCCGGCAGACACACAGCGTCGGGCACACCGTACGCCTGGTGAGCGGCCGGGGTGCGTCGACGCTGACTCTGGTGACTGTCGGAGGTCTCTTCCGCCACCGACCCGGGGGCGGGTCACTGGCCAACGGAGCCGGGTCGTGCCACCGGGGGGCCGGCGCTCTTCCGTGCTGACGACTCCGTCGCGGGGGAATACTCCCCTCCTCGGCCGCCATTCTTCACCATCAGGCCCGCTCAGCGCATCTCCGGGGCCCGGATTGATGGTGGGATCACTTTCCCGTCGTGACCGGACGCTCCCCGCGCAGCGCGTCCTAGGAGGCTAGGTGGACGGGTTGGCCGCCGGCCAGCCGGCCTGGGCGGTCCGACCGCAGGCCCGACCTCAGGCGGGGAGCACGGGATCGGCGAACTGCCAGCCCGCGGCCAGCAGGGCGTCGCAGGCGGCCACCGCCGTCGCCAGCCGCGCCTCGTGCCGCCCGCGCAGCTCCACCACCGGCACCCCGCAACCGGCCAGCTCCGCACGGAACCGCCCGGTCATCCACGCCCGCAGGTGCTCCCCGTCGCGGAGCCCGTCGTCGGCGAAGGGCACCCCCTCGTGGTCGGTCAACAGGTACAGCGCCGGCTGGCCGGCGGCCGCCCGGACCTGCGCGGAGCACGAGCCGAGGTAGCGCTCCTCCCAGACCGCGGTGGCCCGGGCGTCGGTGTCGCAGAACAGCAGCGGGCCGCTCACCCGGGCCGCCGCGTCCTCGGCCGCCTGCTGCTCGCGCACCACCTCGGCGAAGTCCGCCCGGTCCCAGGCGACGTCGAAGACGGTCGCCTCCGGCCGCCGGCGCCGCAGCGCGGCGAGCTTGCGCGCGGTCAGCTCGCGGCCGTACTCCGGGACCCACGGCGTGCGGTAGTGGGCGGCGAGCGCCCCGGCCATGGTGGTGGTGCCGGTGGACTCCGCGCCCACCACCACGACCCGGCGGACCAGCCAGGCGCGCACCGGCGGGCTCAGCCAGCGCCAGTGCGCCACCGGGTCGGCCCGCACCGCCGTGCCGGAGACCGGGACTCCGCACCGGTCCAGGTCCACGCAGACCGACACCCCGTCGAAGCGGCGGGCCAACTCCTCCCCGTACGCCTCCGACGAGAAGACCGCGTCCACCGGCTCCCCGCCGAGCGCGTCCCGGAACACCGCGCAGTGCAGGTCCCAGGCCGCCGGGTCGGCGTAGTCGACCTGGTGGTCGTCGTACCGGCCGACGATCCTGACCCAGGGGGTGGCGGCGTGCGCCTCGCGCAGCCAGTCGACCCGGTCGGCCAGCGGGATCGACTCCCGGCGCGACGGGGCGACCACCACGGTGACCGCCGCGCAGCGGGCCGCGGCCGCCTCGATCAGCGCGTGGTGCCCGGCGTGCGGCGGGTAGAACTTCCCGACCACCATCCCGTGCCGGAACTCCGGCCGGCGCTCCCCCGGGCCGGTCGGCGGCACCCCCGCACCGCTCACGCGGCCACCGGGGCCGGGCCGGCCGGCACCGGCGTTGCCGCCGACCGCCGGCGCAGGTCCGCCCGCCACTCCCGCAGCCCGACCACGCAGAGCGTCAGGAAGATCAGGTACAACCCGCCGGTCAGCCAGAGTCCCTTGTAGGCGTAGAGCGGGATGTAGATCAGGTCGGCGGCGATCCAGAGCCACCAGCTCTCCACCAGCTTGCGGGTCTGTCCGTACGTGGCCAGCAGCGACAGCGCGGTGGTGACCGCGTCGGCGAGCGGCACGGTGGAGTCGGTGGCCCGGTCCAGCAACGCCCACAGCCCGGCGGTGAGCAGCACGCCGGCGACGCCGAGTGCCCACCACTCCCGCCGACCGGTACGCGCCACGGTGAGCCGGCTGCGCCGCTCCCCGCCGTAGCGCCACGCCCACCAGCCGTAGAGGCCGAGGACGACGTAGACGATCTGGAGGCCGGCATCGGCGTACAGGCCGGCGGTCCAGAAGAGCAACATGAGCAGCAGCACGTTGGCGATGCCGATCGGCCAGTTGGCGATGTGCTGCCGGGCCACCAGCCATACGTTGACCACGCCGGTGGCGAAGCCGAGCAGCTCGGCCCAGGTGGTGGCGGTCCCGGCGACGGTGAACGCCGTGGCGGTGAGCCAGTCGAGCATGAGTTCCTCCCCCGGGTATCCGCGCCCACCCTAGAGGGGGTGCGACGGGACGGAACAGCCCCCGGGGCGGACCATCCGCGGCCGGCGTGCGAGGCTTCGCAGCATGGTTCTTGAGGTCGCGCAGATCGACGTGACGCCCGGGCACGAGGACGACTTCGCCGCCGCGTACGCGCAGGCGCGCCCGATCCTCGTCGGCAGCGAGGGCTGCCGCTCGGTGCGGATGACCCGGGGCGTGGAGTCGCCGTCCCGGTTCGTGCTGCTGGTGGAATGGGACTCGGTCGAGGCGCACGACGTCAACTTCCGGCAGAGCGAGCGCTTCCAGCAGTGGCGCGCGCTGATCGGTCCGCACTTCGCCGGCCCGCCGCTGGTCGAGCACTTCGTCGACGTGCCCGCCTGAACTGTCGTACCGCTGACATAGCGTGCCCCCGACGCGCCGGCCGCCGATCCCGACGGACATCGGGGGCGCCGGGCCCGGCGGCCGGCGCGCGGGCTAATCCTGTTGCGGTGTGCCCGGTTGCCCGGTTTGCTGCCGATCATGGATCGGGTCGCCCCGGTGGCCGGCGTGAGCCGGCGGATCGGGATCGGCGCGGCGGTCGCCCGCGCGCTGGGCGGCGGCCAGCGGCACCGCTGATCCGTGGGATGCCCTGCCGGGCTCAGCGCGGCCCGGGGACCGGGGCGTCGTGGGGCTCGCGCGGCCGGGGCACGGCCGCCGGCCCGAGCCGGCCGGCCAGCAGCTCGGCCGACTCGTCCGCCGGCAGCGCCGCCGCCAGCAGCCAGCAGCCAGCAGCCAGCAGCCAGTCGATCATCCGCTCGTACCGGTCGATGTCGGCCGCGCCGACCAGCCGCAGGTCGGTGGTCAGGGTCTCCACCAGCACGGTCCGCGGATCCATCGGATCCGGGTACGCGTAGTAGGAGAAGGCGGCCAACGGATGGACCCCGCCCGGGGCGGCGTCGCGAGCCAGCAGCCGGACGGTGACGTTCGGCCGCTCGGTGAGCGCGACCAGGTGCCGCAGCTGGTCCCGCCACACGTCGGTCGGGGGGCCGCCAGGCTCGCAGACCCGCTCGTCGAGCAGGGCGGGTCCGGCCGCCCGAACACCTGCTGGCGCACCGCGCGGGCCCGTACGTCGGCCGCCACGTCCACGTCGTCGCAGAGCAGCGCCCCGGCGGTCACCCGCAGCCGGGTGTACTCCGGGGTCTGGAGCAGCCCCGGCACCACGGCGGGTTGGTGCTCGACGATGCGGGCGGCGCCCGCCTCCAGCTCGGCGTACGCCCGCTGCCGCCCCCATCTCACCCAGCGCCTTGGACCAGCCGCGACCGGCGGCGGCGTCGCGGGCGATGACGACCAGCTCGTCCCGCTGGCCGGGCGGCACCCCGTAGACGTCGAGCAGGTCGAGCACGTCGGCCAGGTCGGGCCGGCTCTGGCCCAACTCGATGCGGGACAGCTTGGACGTGGACGCCCAGCCGAGCCGGTCGCAGACCTGCACGAGGGTGAGCGACTCCCGGTGGCGCAGCCGGCGCAGCTCCGCGCCGAGCCGCACCCGCCGGACGACAGGACCTGCTGACAACGGCATGCGCGCCTCCCACCGACGGAGGGTACGCACGACCGTCACTGAGGGCAATACCTCGCTCGCTCAGTGCGATCGACGCCGGCGACCGCGTCTCGTCGACGGCCGCCCGCGACGGATGTCGCCCCTCAGGGCCGGTACGTGCCGAACGACCAGACCAGCCCGGCCAGGTCCCGGGCCACGTAGTCGCGGGAGCCGTGGTCGGTGTCGAAGGGCGGCCGGACGATCTCCGCACCGGCCGCCCGGGCGCGCTCGTGGTGCCGGTCGACATCGTCCACGACCACGTAGACGCGGTAGTCGTCGTCGGCCGGCCGGGACGCGGGGGCAGGCCCGGTGCCGAGCATGACCAGGTCGTCGCCGTAGCCGAGCTGCGCGTGCCGCACCACGCCGTCCGGGCCCGCGTGCACCTCGTGCACGGTGAAGTCGAACGCGGACCGGAGGAAGTCGATGGCGGCGTGGGCGTCGGGGTACCGGAGGACCGGGTAGATGTTTCCCATGCCCCGAGTCTGCCGGCGGGCCGCTCAGCCGGGATTGGACGAATGTGACCCCGGGTGGGCCAGGGCCGCCGGGGTCGCCCCGGCGAACTCCCGGAACTCCCGGATCAGGTGCGACTGGTCGTAGTAGCCGCAGCGGGCCGCCAGCTCGGCCCAGCCCGGCCCGTCGGTCTCGATGTGCCCCGCCCCGCCGGCCGGCGCCGTGATCAGCTCCCGGCCCAGCGTGGCGTACGCCCGCTGGAAGCGCAGCAGCCGCGCCACGGTCTTCGGCGGCAGGCCGAACTCCCGCCGGAACACCACCGCGAGGTGCCGCCGGCTCCAGCCGATCTCGTCGGCCAGCGCGCCGACGCCGACCCCGCCCCCGCTGCCGTCGAGCAGCCGCCAGGCGCGCAGCATCCGCCGGTCGACTGGACCGGCCAGGGCCAGCCGGGCGGCGAGGGCCGCGTCGAGCCGGGCGAACCGCCCCGGCCAGTCGGGCAGGCCGGCCAACTCGTCGCGGAGCCGGTCCAGCCAGCGGCCGAGCCGGTCCACCGGCACCGCGCGGTTGGCCAGCTCATCGAGGGGCAGCCCGAGCAGCCGGCGGGCGGCCGGCGGCGTCAGCAGCACCTGCACCCCGGCGCCCGCACCGATCGTCCGCGTCGCGCAGTACGCGTCGAAGGGCCCGGCCACGAACGCGTTCACCCCGTACGCGCTCCGCTCGGCGGCCCGCGCGTCGGTGACGTCGAGCGGGGCGCCCCAGCCGAGGATCAGCACCACGAAGGCGCCGGCCACCTCCCGGCGCACCAGCGGGCGGGCCGTGTGCTCCCGGTAGCCGAGGTAACGGTCCACGTACGGGCGCAGCCGCGGGTCGGGGAGGCCGACGACCGCCTCGGTCAGCATGTCGTCCACCCCGCTGCGCGACCCGTCACTTCACGCCGGCGGCGTCCATCCCGCGCAGTTCCTTCTTGAGGTCGGCGACCTCATCCCGGATCCGGGCCGCCAGCTCGAACTGCAGCTCCCGCGCGGCGGCGAGCATCTGGTCGTTGAGCTCCTGGATGAGGTTGGCCAGGTCGGCCCGGGCCATCCCCTCCCGGGACGGGGTGGCCGCGCCGCCCCGACCGCGGCTGCGGGTCTCCTTGACCGGGGCCTTGCCCCGGGACAGCTGCCGGGCGGCCCCGCCGATCCGGGTGTTCTCGGTGTCCTCCGCCTCGCGGTAGATGCCGTCGAGGATGTCGTGGATCTTCTTGCGCAGCGGCTCCGGGCTGATCCCGTGCGCCTCGTTGTGCGCGATCTGCTTGGCCCGGCGCCGGTCGGTCTCCTCGATCGCGTCCGCCATCGACGGGGTGATCTTGTCGGCGTACATGTGGACCTGGCCGGAGACGTTACGGGCGGCCCGGCCGATGGTCTGGATGAGCGACCGGCCGCTGCGCAGGAAGCCCTCCTTGTCGGCGTCGAGGATCGCCACCAGGGAGACCTCGGGCAGGTCGAGACCCTCGCGGAGCAGGTTGATGCCGACCAGCACGTCGTAGTCGCCCTTGCGCAGCTCGCGCAGCAGCTCCACCCGGCGCAGGGTGTCGACCTCGGAGTGCAGGTAGCGCACCCGGATGCCGTTCTCCAGGAGGTAGTCCGACAGGTCCTCGGCCATCTTCTTGGTCAGCGTGGTGACCAGCACCCGCTCGTCCCGCTCGGTGCGCAGCTTGATCTCGTGCATCAGGTCGTCGATCTGGCCCTTGGTGGGCTTGACGACGACCTCCGGGTCGATCAGGCCGGTGGGGCGGATCACCTGCTCGACGAACTCGCCCTGAGCCTGCTCCTGCTCCCACGGGCCCGGGGTGGCGGAGAGGAAGACCATCTGGCCGACCCGCTCCAGGAACTCGTCGAAGCGCAGCGGCCGGTTGTCGGCCGCGCTGGGCAGCCGGAAGCCGTGGTCGATCAGCATCCGCTTACGGGACGCGTCGCCCTCGTACATGCCGCCGATCTGCGGGATCGTCACGTGCGACTCGTCGACGACGGTGAGGAAGTCGTCGGGGAAGTAGTCGAGGAGGCAGTGCGGCGGGCTGCCGGGCAGCCGGCCGTCGATGTGCATCGAGTAGTTCTCGATGCCGGAGCAGAAGCCGACCTGCCGCATCATCTCGATGTCGTAGGTGGTGCGCATCCGCAGCCGCTGCGCCTCCAGCAGCTTGCCCTGCCGCTCCAGCTCGGCCAGCCGCTCGCCCAGCTCGGTCTCGATGTCGCGGATCGCCCGCTCCATCCGCTCCGGGCCGGCCGCGTAGTGCGTGGCCGGGAAGATCATCAGCTGGTCGACCTCGCGGACCACGTCCCCGGTCAGCGGGTTGAGGTAGTAGAGCTTCTCGATCTCGTCACCGAACAGCTCGATCCGGACAGCCAGCTCCTCGTAGGCCGGGATGATCTCCAGCGTGTCGCCACGGACCCGGAAGGTGCCCCGCTGGAACGCCATGTCGTTGCGGGTGTACTGGATGTCGACCAGGCGCCGGAGCAGCTGGTCGCGGTCGAGCTCCTGCCCGACGGCGACCCGGACCGCGCGGTCCAGGTATTCCTCCGGGGTGCCCAGGCCGTAGATCGCCGAGACGGTCGCCACCACGATCACGTCGCGACGGGTGAGCAGCGACATGGTCGCCGAGTGCCGCAGCCGCTCGACCTCCTCGTTGATCGAGGAGTCCTTCTCGATGTAGGTGTCGGTCTGCGGGATGTATGCCTCGGGCTGGTAGTAGTCGTAGTAGGAGACGAAGTACTCCACCGCGTTGTGCGGGAGCAGCTCGCCGAACTCCTTGGCCAGCTGGGCGGCGAGGGTCTTGTTGGGCGCGAGCACCAGGGTGGGCCGTTGCAGCCGCTCGACCAGCCACGCCGTGGTGGCGCTCTTGCCGGTGCCGGTCGCGCCGAGCAGCACCGTGTTACGGTCGCCGCGCCGGACGCGACGCTCAAGCTCGTCGATGGCCGCCGGCTGGTCGCCGGCCGGCTGGAAATCGCTGACGACCTGGAAGCGGCCGTCGAGCCGGGGAATGTCGAGCGCCATGCCGTCAACGGTACGCCCGCGGTCCGACACTTCCGGCCCGACCACGGAGGGTCCGTGATCGGCTTCGATATTCCCATTGTGTGCCAGATCTCACCCGGCTAGGCTCCTACCGTAGGCCGCTCGCGGCGGCCGACCGGGCCGGTGGCCGCCCTTCCGGGGCCCAGGCCGCCCCCGGCACCGGGGTCGCAGCACCCGGGACGACCGGCGTGCGCACCCGAGGTGGTCGCGCTGGAGGCGCAGACCGGCCGCCGCGAGCGCCCTGCTCGTCACCCGATCCCGGCCGCCGCGTTCTCCACTCGTGGAGACCTCCCCCGGACACCCTTCCCGCGACCCGGCTTCGCCGAAGAGCCCGGTCGCCGGCCACCCCGGCGCCGACGACCCCCCGCTGGAACCGGCGAGACGCCAGCCCACCGAACGCCCGCCCGCCTCGCCGCGGGACGGCCAGGCCATCGCCCGCGCGGCCGCGGAGCCGACGGGAGGCCGGCCCGGCCACCCACCCGCGGAGCCGACGGACGACCGACCCACCGGCCCGCGCCCGGGACTCCGACGCACAGCCGCCCCGGATGCCGAGCCCGCCGCGGCCGGCAGCGGGCCGCACGAACCGGGCCCGCGCCACCGGCGTAACCGGCCCGCGACCGGTCCGTCCGGCCGCGGGCCGGGAGCGGATGCGACCCCGGGCTGGCTTCCGGCCGCGCGGGCTGTCGATGCCACGCCGCCGGCCGAGCACGCGCTGGACGGGACGGGCGACCCACCGGAGCCGCCGGCCCGGCGCCGCGCCGTCCTCGTCGCCCTGGCGGTAACCGCGGTGGCCTCGGCGGGGGCACTGGTCGCCGGGCTGCTGAGCTGGCCGCCCGAGCCGGCCGACCCGAGCCGCCCGGTCAGCCCGGCCGAGTCCGATCGGCTCGCGGCGCTGCGGGTCACCAACCAGCGGGACGTCCGCGCGGGCGTACGCGTCTCGGTCGGTACGGGCCACGCCCGCACCGAGCTGGTCGGCTGGGTGGACTGGGCCCGGCCGCTGGTCTACCTGGAGGTCGGCGGCCCGGGTGCGGGCGCCGAGCGGGGTCTGGCCCAGGCCACCTCGTCGGCGGTGGTGCTGCGCCCGGACCCGGCGCCGACGTCCACTCCCGCCCGGCCGCCGCTGGTGCCGCCGGCCGACCACTGGCGGCTGCGGGACCGGCCGCCAGGAGGTGCCGTGGCCGCCGTGCGTGACCTGCTGCTCGGCCTCGGCGCGGCCCAGACCGACCCGGTGTCGGTCGAGGCCCGCTGGCTGGGCCGGGACACCATGGACGGCACGCCGGTCGACATCCTCCGGGCCCCCCTGCCGGCGGACCCGCCCGGCCCGGCCGTCGAGGCCGCCCGGCAGCCCCGCCTCTGGCTCGACCGGGACGCCCGGCTGCACCGGCTGGAGGGGCGGCTGCATGACGGCAGGCCGATCACCGTGCAGCTGGAACGCAGCGACCGGCCCACGCTCCACCCGGTGGATGCGCTGGGCGGCCGACCGGGCCTGCCGCGCGCGCTCGCCGACGGGGAGGTCGACCGGCTGGCCCGGATGCCCGCCCGGCTGCGGGCTGCCGGGGGCGCCACGGTGACGCTGACCGCCCCGCTCGGCCCGACCGCCAACCTGCGTGGTGCCGGGTGGCTGAGCTGGGCGGGGTCCGGCGCGTACCTGGCGGTCGGGGAGGCCGACACCGCCGGGCGCCGGACGCTGCTGCGGTGGCACGGCGGGCGGGTGGCCCGGGCGGAGGTCCCCGCGGCCGGCCCGGCGGCGGAATCGCCGGCCGCACCGCCGCTGCCGCCACCGGCCGGGATCACCTGGTCGGCCGCCCGACCCCCCGGCGACGACCTGGACCGGCTGCTGGGGGCCGCGCTGCGGGCCGGCGCCGTGGCGGTGCCGGGCCAGTCGGCGGTCCGGCTGCGCGGCGACCAGGTGGCCGACCGCACCGTGGACGTCATCGAGGTACGCACCGGCCCGGCGGCGCTGCGCTACTGGGTGGACCTGAGCGGCCTGCTGCGCCGGCTGGAACTGCGGACCGGGCGGGGCGTCTGGGCCCAGCTCGAGGTCAGTCCCGGCCGAGTGCCGGCGCTGCCGGGCGCCGCCGCACCGGCCCGCCCGAAACCCCGTTGACGGGGCTCACGGACGCCAGCCGGTCCGGGCGGCCCACTCCTCGGCGCGCAGGTGCTCCTCGTCGAACCAGGGGTCCTTCAGCGTCCCGTAGGTGGCGCTGTCCGGGGCGGTGGCCGCCAGCTCCCGCTTCACCTCCAGGTACGCGGCCCGCTGGGCCGGGTCGGCGCGCAGGTGGTCGCGCATCATCAGCGCGTACCGCCAGCCGGGGGAACCGGCGACACGCAGGTGCAGGTAAGCCGGGCGGCCCGGGTCGGCGTTGCCGTGCAGCCGCTTCGGCCAGCGGGCGCTGCCGGCCGGGCGCGGGTTGTCCCACCACTCGCCGGGCAGCCGGGGGAATCCGGCGTCGGCGAGCCGCTCGGCGAGCGGCCCGTCCGCCTCCTCCAGCGACGGCACGGTGAGCTGGATGTCGACGACGTCCTTGGCGGCCAGCCCGGGCACCGCGGTGGAGCCGATGTGGTCGACGCGGAAATCCGTCCCGGCCGCGTGGCGGATCCGGGCGGCCAGCCGGGCGTACTGCTGGGGCCAGGTCGGGTCCGGCTCGCTGAGCACCACCCGCTCCGGCCGGACCGCGCGACGCTCGCGGACGTTGCGCTCGTAGGGCACCAGGCGGTCGCGCCACAGCCCGTCCACCGCGGCGTGCAGCTCGTCCTGGGTGCCGTCGTTGGTGAGCAGCACGTCGGCCGCCGCCTGCCGGCGGGCGTCGTCGGCCTGCGCGGCGATCCGCCGCTCGGCCTCCGCGCGGTCCATGCCCCGGTCGCGCGCCAGCCGCTCCAGCCGGGTCGTCACCGCCGTCTGCACCACGACCACCAGGTGGTACGTCGGCGCGAGCCCCACCTCCACCAGCAGCGGCACGTCGTTCACCACGACGGCATCGGGGGGTGCGGCGGCGACCAGCTCGGCGGTGCGGGCCCGGACCCGGGGATGGGTGATCGCCTCGAGCCGGCGGCGGGCGGCCTCATCGCCGAAGACCAGCGCGCCGAGGGCGGCCCGGTCCAGCGCGCCCCGCGGGTCGAGGACCCGCTCGGAGAAGGCGGCGACGATCTCGGCCAGCCCCTCGCTGCCCGGGGCGACCACCTCGCGGGCGATCCGGTCCGCGTCGACGATCACCGCGCCGAGCGCGGCGAGCCGGTTCGTCACCGCGCTCTTGCCGGACCCGATACCGCCGGTCAGCCCCACCTTCAGCACCGGACCAGTCAACCCGATCACCCCGGCGGAGCCAAATTCACCCGGCCGGTACGACGGGACCTGGAAACGGCGCGGGCCCCGCCCCCGCGGCCCGGAGGAACCGGATCGCGGGGACGGGGCCCGTCGTCGTCAGCGACGGCTCCAGGTGCGCGGCGTCAGACGCGCCGAGCTGGAGTTGTCACAGGTGTCACTTGCCGCCGGCGAGCTTCTCCCGCAGAGCGGCGAGCGCCTCGTCGGTGGCCAGGGTGCCGGCCGGCTCCTCGGCCTGACGGCTCGGGGCCGTGGTCGTGGTGCCGGACACGGCCGGAGCCGGGTTGGCAGCGGCCTCGGCGTCGGCGGCCCGGGAGGACTGCACCTGCTTGGTGTGCGCCTCCCAACGCTGACGCGCCTCGGCGTACTGCTGCTCCCACGTCTCGCGCTGCTTGTCGTAGCCCTCGAGCCACTCGCCCGTCTCCGGGTCGAAGCCCTCCGGGTAGATGTAGTTGCCCTGCTCGTCGTAGGTCGCGGCCATGCCGTAGAGGGTCGGGTCGAAGTGCTCCTCGCCCTCGACGAAGCCCTCGTTGGCCTGCTTGAGCGACAGCGAGATCCGGCGACGCTCCAGGTCGATGTCGATGACCTTGACCATGACCTCGGAGCCGACCTGGACGACCTGCTCCGGGATCTCCACGTGGCGCTCGGCCAGCTCGGAGATGTGGACCAGGCCCTCGATGCCGTCGTCCACCCGGACGAAGGCGCCGAACGGCACGAGCTTGGTGACCTTACCCGGCACGATCTGCTGGATCGCGTGGGTGCGGGCGAACTGACGCCACGGGTCCTCCTGGGTCGCCTTCAGCGACAGCGAGACCCGCTCGCGGTCCAGGTCGACGTCCAGGACCTCGACCTCGACCTCCTGGCCGACCTCGACGACCTCGGACGGGTGGTCGATGTGCTTCCAGGAGAGCTCGGAGACGTGCACCAGGCCGTCCACGCCGCCCAGGTCGACGAACGCGCCGAAGTTGACGATCGAGGAGACGACGCCCTTGCGGACCTGGCCCTTCTGCAGCTTGTTGAGGAACTCGGTGCGCACCTCGGACTGCGTCTGCTCCAGCCAGGCCCGGCGGGACAGAACCACGTTGTTGCGGTTCTTGTCCAGCTCGATGATCTTGGCCTCGAGCTCGCGGCCGACGTACGGCTGCAGGTCGCGCACCCGCCGCATCTCCACGAGCGAGGCGGGCAGGAAGCCGCGCAGGCCGATGTCGAGGATCAGACCACCCTTGACGACCTCGATGACCGAGCCGCGGACGACGCCGTCCTCGTCCTTGATCTTCTCGATCGTGCCCCAGGCCCGCTCGTACTGAGCCCGCTTCTTGGAGAGGATCAGCCGACCCTCCTTGTCCTCCTTCTGGAGGACGAGGGCCTCGATGTGGTCACCGACCGAAACCACCTCGGCCGGGTCCACGTCGTGCTTGATCGACAGCTCCCGAGAGGGGATCACGCCCTCGGTCTTGTAGCCGATGTCGAGCAGGACCTCGTCCCGATCGACCTTGACGACGGTGCCTTCGACAATGTCGCCGTCGTTGAAGTACTTGATGGTCTCGTCGATCGCGGCGAGGAAAGCTTCCTCAGAGCCGAGGTCGTCGACGGTGACCTTGTTGGCGCTCGAGGTGGCCTCGATGCTGCTCGTCATGTGGGCGGTTGCTCCGGTCGGATGGGTTGTCACAGCAGGCGTGGCGTCGCGGTGACTCTTCCGCGCCAGCGGATCCGTCGCCGGGCACACCGAACGATCGCCGTGAGAAGATCATTAGTGGCTCCGGTGACCGCACACCTGCTCCCTGCCGAGGCACACGATCCGCGAGCGCATCGTCTAGCCTACCCGCTGCATTACCACAGCGTGCAAGCCCTCCCAGGTCCCCGCGACCTCGTCAACTGCGAAAGCGGAGATTTCGCGCGGTAAGGGGCCACAGCTGTCTCGTCCGTCACATGCGTCACAGCCGTCCCAGCGGGTCCGGGGTGGGCCGCCGCCGGTTCACCCGGACGGGGGCCTAGCGTGAGCGGGTGGACGACGACAGGGTGACCCGGCGCCGGGTGGGCGCCGCCGAGATCCGCCGGGCCAACCGCGGCTGGTGGGACGGCGACGCCGACGACTACCAGGCCGAACACGGCTCGTTCCTGGGCGACGTGGACTTCGTCTGGTGTCCGGAGGGCCTGCGCGAGACCGACGCCCGGCTGCTCGGCGACGTCGCCGGCCGCCGGATCCTCGAACTCGGCTGCGGCGCGGCCGCCGCCGCCCGCTGGCTGGCCGCCCAGGGTGCCCGGCCGGTCGCCCTGGACCTGTCCGCCGGCATGCTGCGGCACGCCGCGCAGGCCGCCGCGCGCACCGGCGTACGCGTGCCGCTGGTGCAGGCCGACGCCCTCGCCCTACCCTTCGCCGACGGGGCGTTCGACACCGTCTGCACCGCGTTCGGCGCGATCCCGTTCGTGGACGACTCGGCGGCGGTGATGCGGGAGGTGGCCCGGGTGCTGCGCCCCGGCGGCCGCTGGGTCTTCTCGGTCACCCACCCGATGCGCTGGATCTTCCTGGACGACCCGGGCGAGGGCGGGCTGACCGCCGTGCACTCGTACTTCGACCGCTCCCCCTACATCGAGCAGGACGAGCACGGGGTGGCCACGTACGTCGAGCAGCACCGCACCCTCGGCGACCGGATCCGGGAGCTGGTCGGCGCCGGGTTCCGCCTGCTGGACCTGGTGGAGCCGGAGTGGCCGGCGGGGCACGAGGGGATCTGGGGGCAGTGGAGCCCGCTGCGCGGCCGGCTCTTCCCCGGCACCGCCATCTTCGTCGCGGAGAAGCCGGCCGCCGGGTAGCCGTCGTTTCCGTGCGCCGCCCCGGGGTACCCGGACCACATGGCTGAGAAGGAGGAATTCCGCAACGGCGACCACGTCTCCTGGGCCAGCCACAGCGGCCGGGGGCGCGGCGTGGTCAAGGAGAAGCTGATCGACCGGACGCACGTACGCGGGCACGCCGTGAACGCCTCACCCGAGGACCCGCAGTACCGGATCCGCAACGACCACTCGGGTCGGGACGTCGCCCACCGACCGGAGGCGCTGCGCCGTGAGCCGAAGTGAGGGTGGCCGGGATACCTATCAGGAGTTCACCGATGCCGTGAACATGAGGCCCGGTGAACTCCGGACGTGGCTGGCGACCGACGAGTCGAAGCACGTCGGCTGGCGGAGGAAGGGCAGCCAGGGCGCCGAGTCGGTCGGTCACGAGTCCGGCCGGAAGATCATCGAGCTGCTGCGCCGCAAGCGCGGGGACCTCTCCGCCGCCGACTACCAGCACATGCGCAAGGTCGTCGGGTACGTCCGGCGGCACATGGCGCAGCGACCGAGCGGGGACGTCCGGGCGACCCGGTGGCGATACTCCCTCATGAACTGGGGCCACGACCCCGTCAAGGCCCCGCTTCCGCCGCCCGGCGGCCCGTCCCGGAAGGCCCTGCAGCGGCACGGCGCCCCGCCGAAGGAACGCCGGGGACCGGGACGCTGAGCCGGGCCACGACGGGCCGACGTCCGCCCCGTCCCCGCCGGGGCGGGCGGTCAGTGGTCGGCGCTGTTCCAGTCGCGGCCCTCGCCCACGGAGACCTCGAGCGGCACCGACAGCGGGTAGGCCTCCCCCATCTCCTTGCGGACCAGGGCCTCCAGGGTCTCCCGCTCGCCGGGGGCGACCTCGAAGACCAGCTCGTCGTGCACCTGGAGGAGCATCCGGGAGCGCAGCCCGGCGTCGCGCAAGGCGGTGTCGACGTGCAGCATGGCGACCTTGATGATGTCGGCCGCCGAGCCCTGGATCGGGGCGTTGAGCGCCATCCGCTCGGCGATTTCCCGGCGCTGCCGGTTGTCGCTGACCAGGTCGGGCAGGTAGCGGCGGCGACCCAGGATGGTGGAGGTGTAGCCGTCCTGCCGGGCCCGGGCCACCACTTCCTGCAGGTAGTCGCGAACCCCGCCGAAGCCGGCGAAGTAGTCCTCCATCAGCCCGCGCGCCTCCTCGGTGCTGATCCCGAGCTGCTGGGACAGGCCGAACGCGCTCAGCCCGTAAGCCAGGCCGTAGTTCATCGCCTTGATCTTGCGCCGCTGGTCGGCGGTGACCTGCTCGACGGGCACGCCGAAGACCGAGGAGGCGGTGGCGGCGTGGAAGTCGCGACCGGAGTTGAACGCCTCGATCAGCGCGTCGTCCGACGACAGGTGCGCCATGATCCGCATCTCGATCTGGCTGTAGTCGGCGGTGAGCAGGCGCTCGTAGCCCCCGCCGACCACGAAGGCGCGGCGGATCCGCCGCCCCTCCTCGGTGCGGATCGGGATGTTCTGCAGGTTGGGCTCGGTCGAGGAGAGCCGCCCGGTGGCCGCCACCGTCTGGTTGAACGTGGTGTGGATCCGGCCGTCGTCGGAGACCGACTTGAGCAGCCCGTCGACGGTCGACTTGAGCTTGGCGACGTCCCGGTGGCGCAGCAGGTGCGCCAGCACCGGGTGCGGCTGCTGGGCGTAGAGCCACTGCAGGGCGTCGGCGTCGGTGGTGTAGCCGGTCTTGATCTTCTTGGTCTTGGGCAGGCCCAGCTCACCGAAGAGGATCTCCTGGAGCTGCTTGGGCGAACCGAGGTTGAACTCCCGCCCGACCGCCGCGTAGGCGCCCTGGGCGGCGGCCTTCACCTCGGCGGCGAAGTGCGCCTCCAGCTCGGAGAGGTATTCGGTGTCGGCGGCGATGCCGGTGCGCTCCATGGTGGCGAGCACCCGCATCAGCGGCAGCTCGACGCCGGCCATCAGCCGGGCGGACTGCTCGCCGTCGCGGGACAGCTCGGCGTCGATCGCGTCGGCCAGGTCGAGGGTGGCCCGGGCCTGGAGCATCAGGTTCTGCTCGGCCTCGCCGTCGTTGCCCAGCCCGTCGAGGGTGAGCTGGCCGCTCTCCGGGGCGTCGACCCGCAGCTCCCGGTGCAGGTAGCGCAGCGCCAGGTCGGTCAGGTCGTAGGAACGCTGATCGGGGCGGGCCAGGTAGGCGGCGATCTGGGTGTCGCGGGAGATGCCCTGCAGGTCCCAGCCGTGCGCGGCGAAGGCCAGCACCGCCGGCTTGCTGTCGTGCAGCACCTTGGGGCGGGCGCCGTCGGCCAGCCAGCCGGCCAGGCCCGCCTCGTCGGCGGCCGCCAGCCCCGTCGGGTCGAACCAGGCGGCCGCGCCGGCGGCGGTGGCCAGCGCCATCCCGGTCACCGAGGCGGTGTGCCGCCGGTTGGGGCCGGTGTCGAGCTTGACCGCCACGCCGACCGGGGTGCCGGCCGGGGCGTGCGTCGCCAGCCAGCCGCCGAGGGCGCCGGGCTCGGTGAGCACCTGCCCGGCCAGCTCGAAGCCGGCCTCCGCCTCCGGCTCGACCGCCTCGAGGTACTGGTAGAGCCGGTCGCGCAGGATGCGGAACTGGAGGGTGTCGAAGACCTGGTGCACGGCCTCCCGGTCCCAGCCCTGCCAGCGGGTGTCCTCGGGGCGCAGCGGCAGCTCCAGGTCGGAGACCAGGCAGTTGATCTCGTAGTTGCGGATCACGTCGGCGAGCCGCTCGCGCAGGCTGTCGCCGGCCTTGCCCTTGATCTCGTCGGCGCGGGCGATGACGCCGTCCACCCCGCCGTACAAGTTGATCCACTTGGCCGCGGTCTTCGGGCCGACGCCGGGGATGCCGGGAAGGTTGTCGCTGGTCTCGCCGACCAGGGCGGCCAGGTCGCGGTAGCGCTCCGGGCCGACGCCGTACTTCGCCTCGACCGCGGCCGGGTCCATCCGGGCCAGGTCGGAGACGCCCTTGCGGGGGTACAGCACGGTGACCTTGTCGCCGACGAGCTGGAACGCGTCCCGGTCACCGCTGGTGATCAGCACCTCCATGCCCTGGTCACGGGCCTGGCAGGCGAGGGTGGCGATGACGTCGTCGGCCTCGTAGCCCTCCTTCTCCACCACCGGGACGCGCAGCGCCGCGAGGACCTCCTTGACCAGGCTGACCTGGCCCTTGAAGTCGGTCGGCGTCTCGCTGCGGCCCGCCTTGTACTCGGCGTACTTCTCGGTGCGGAAGGACCGCCGGGAGACGTCGAAGGCGACCACGATGTGGGTGGGCTGCTCGTCGCGGAGCACGTTGATCAGCATCGAGGTGAAGCCGTAGACGGCGTTGGTCGGCTGCCCCGTGGAGGTGGAGAAGTTCTCCACCGGCAGGGCGAAGAACGCCCGGTATGCCAGGGAGTGTCCGTCGACGAGGAGCAGGCGCGGCGTCGTAGCTGTCACGGCAGCGACTCTAGTCCGTACGCCCGACAACCCGGGGATGGCGGCACCGCAAAGCCGGCGGCCGGCCGCCCCAACGAGGGACGACCGGCCGCCGACGGTACGACTCAGGCCACGCCGAGGTACGCCTCCTTGACCGCCGGGTCGTGCAGCAGGTCCCGGCCGGTGCCCTCCTTGACGATCCGGCCGGTCTCCAGCACGTAGCCCCGGTGGGCGCGGGAGAGCGCCTGCTGGGCGTTCTGCTCCACCAGCAGGATGGTGGTGCCCTGCTCGTTGATCCGGGTGATGATCTCGAAGATCTGCTGGATCAGCATCGGCGCGAGACCCATCGAGGGCTCGTCGAGCAGCAGCAGCCGCGGGCGGGCCATCAGCGCCCGGCCCACCGCCAGCATCTGCTGCTCACCGCCGGAGAGCGTGCCGCCGGCCTGCTTGCGCCGCTCGGCGAGCCGGGGGAAGAGGTCCAGGACCATCTTCATGTCCTCGGCGACGCCCGACCGGTCCCGGCGGGTGTACGCCCCCATCTCCAGGTTCTCCTGGACGGTCATCCCGGGGAAGACGCCCCGGCCCTCGGGCGCCTGCCCGATGCCCCGGACCACCCGCAGGTCGGCCCGCATCCGGGTGACGTCCGTGCCGTCGAAGACGATCGAGCCGGACGCCGCCGGGCGCAGCCCGGAGATCGCCCGCATGGTGGTGGTCTTGCCGGCGCCGTTCGCGCCGATCAGCGCCACCACCTCGCCCTCGTTGACGTGCAGGCTGATCCCGTGCAGCGCCTGGATCCGCCCGTACAGCAGGGTCAGGTCCTTGATCTCAAGCAGCATCGGTGGGCACCCCCAGGTACGCGGCGATCACCTTCGGGTCCTCGCGGACCTCGGCCGGCAGGCCCTCGGCGATCTTCTTGCCGAACTCCAGCACCACGATCCGGTCGGTCACCCCCATGACCAGCCGCATGTCGTGCTCGATGAGCAGCACGGTAGTCCCGTTGTCCCGGATCTTGCGGATCAGCCCGAGCAGTTCCTCCTTCTCCGCCGGGGTGAAGCCGGCAGCCGGCTCGTCCAGGCAGAGCAGGGTGGGGTTGGTGGCCAGGGCCCGGGCGATCTCCAGCCGGCGCTGCTCGCCGTACGAGAGGTTGCGGGCCAGGTCCCCGGCGCGGCGCTCGATGCCGACGAAGCGCAACAGCTCGTACCCCTTGTCGCGGCCCTGCCGCTCCTCCCGCCAGTGCCGCGGCAGCCGCAGCATCGCGGAGATCACGCTGGTCTTGTGGTGGGCGTCCGCGCCCACCATCACGTTCTCCAGCGCGGTCATCTCCGGGAAGAGCCGGATGTTCTGGAACGTGCGGGCGATGCCCGCCTTGGTGATCCAGGACCGGCGCTTGCCGTTGGTCCGCTGCCCCTTGAACCGGATCTCGCCCTCGGTGGGCCGGTAGACGCCGGTCATCGCGTTGAAGCAGGTCGTCTTGCCGGCGCCGTTCGGGCCGATCAGGCCGAGGATCTCCCCCTTGTACAGGGTGAAGGCGACGTCGTTGAGGGCGACCACACCACCGAAGCGGAGGGTGACGTGGTCGACCTCCAGCAGCGGCTCCCGCCCGGCCGGGGCGGCCGCACCGGGGGTGGGCTCCACCGGCGTGTCCGCGCCCTTCTCCGGCGGGGTGCCGACGGTGGCACGACCGTCGTCGGCGATGTCCCGCTCGCTGGTCTCGTCCCGCTCGCTGTGCATCTGCGGCTCACTCATTGGGCACCGTCTCCTGGGGAACCGCTTCCTTGCGTCGGTCGGCGAACTCGGCCGCCCGACGCCGGTTGGGCACCAGACCCTGCGGCCGGAAGATCATCATGACGATGACCACCAGGCCGAAGACCAGGATCCGGTACTCGGCCGCGTCGAATTCGACCCCGATCATGCCGCCCAGGCCGCGCAGCCACTCCGGCAGGTACCAGGTGATCGCGCCACCGGCGATCGCGCCCTTGAGGTTGCCGGCGCCGCCGAGGATGACCGCGGCGAGCACCAGGATCGAGCTCTCGAGTTGGAAGCTGTCCGAGTTGATGAACGTCTGCTTGCCGGCGAAGATCGCGCCGGTCAGGCCGCCGACCGCCGCGCCGATGGCGAACGCCCACAGCTTGTACTTGAAGGTCGGCACGCCCATGATCTCCGCGGCGTCCTCGTCCTCGCGGATCGCCACCCACGCCCGGCCGACCCGGCTGTTGACCAGGTTCCGCATCGCGAAGATGATCACGATGATCACCGTCAGGATCAGCCAGTAGTAGGGCTTCGAGTCCACCACGCTGAACAGCGGCTTGCCGTCCGAACCGGTGCCCGGCGGATGCGGCACCTGCGGGATACCCCGCTGGCCTTGGAGCAGGCCGTCCTGCCGGGCCGCGTAGAGGCGGATCATCTCGGCGAAGCCGAGGGTCACGATGGCCAGATAGTCGCCGCGCAGCCGCAGCGTCGGACCGCCGAGGATGACGCCGGAGATCATCGCCACCCCGATCGCCACCGGCACCGCGGCCAGCCACGGCCAGTTCGTCCCGAACCGGCTCTCCGGCGAGGTCAGCAGCGCCACCGTGTACGCGCCGACCGCGTAGAAGCCGAAGTAGCCGAGGTCGAGCAGACCGGCGAAACCGACCACCACGTTGAGGCCCACCGCCAGCAGGACGAACACCGCGGTGTCGAAGAGCACCGCCGCAAAGTCCGAACGGGTGGTGTAGAGGGCGAAGTACTCGCTGCCGATCGGGAAGCCGAGGTACTCGTAGAACCACTTGTTGGGCAGGATGTAGAGGAAGACCACCAGCGCGGCGAGGCCGACCCAGCGGACCTGCTTCGGCATCGCGTCCCAGCGGCTGCGGAACGCCGACATGCGTCCCTTTTCCGAGGTGGCGGTCATGCGCGCGCCCTCCCGAGAGATTCGCCGAGCAGGCCGGTGGGCCGGAACATCAGCAGCACGATCAACAACACGAACCCGGTGAAGTCCTTCCAGTCTCCCCCGAAGAGACCGGCGGCGTAGTTCTCCACCACCCCGAGCAGCAGGCCGCCGAGCAGCGCGCCGCGCAGGTTGCCGATGCCGCCGAGCACCGCGGCCGAGAAGGCCTTGAGGCCGATCAGGAAGCCGACGTTGAACTTGGTGAAGCCGAACCGGACGTCCCACAGCAGGGCGGCCACGCCGGCCATCAGGCCGCCGAGGACGAAGACCAGCAGGATGACCCGGTTCTTGTTGACGCCCATCAGGGCCGCGGTGTCCGGGTCCTGGGCAACGGCCCGGATGCCGCGACCGAGCCGGCTGCGGTTCACAAACTGGTCCAGCCCGACCATCATGATCAGCGTGACACCGAGGATCAGCAGCTGCAGGTTGGTGACCCCCGCGCCGAACAGGGTGAAGACCGTCTTCTGCGGGATCAGGTCCGGCATGCCGAACGGTGCCCGGTGGGTGCCGATTCCGAACGACTCGGAGAGCACGAAGGACGCGCCGATCGCGGTGATCAGGAAGGCCAGCGGCGGGGCGTTGCGGCGGCGCAGCGGCCGGTAGGCGACCAGCTCGACGACCACGGCGGTGGACGCCGAGGCGACCATCGCGACGGCCAGGCCGGCGAGGACCGCCACGATCAGCGGGCCGAAGGCCGGAGCCGCGGTGTTCTGGTTGTACCCGAGGGCCTCCCAGGTCCACAGGGCGGTGAAGGTACCGACCATGAAGACCTCGGAGTGGGCAAAGTTGATCAGGCGCAGGACGCCGTACACCAGGGTGTAACCGAGGGCCACGAGCGCGTAGATCGCGCCCTGTTCCAGCCCGGTGATGGTCAGCGCCGGGAGGTTCCCGAAGAGCTCATCGAAGTTCAAGTGGGGGCTCCAACTGTGCGGCCAAGCGGTGCGGCCGGGAGGAAATCACTCCCGGCCGCACGCCTGGTGTCCCATGCCGGGACCGGACGGACCGGTCAGGACTTGGGGATCTCGATGTCGGGGACGACCTGACCCGCGTTCACCTTGAACGCCCAGACGAGCACCTGGGCCGGGTCCAGCTCACCGTTGGACTCGAACTTGTAGGTCACGCCGGTGGCGGCACCGGTGCCGCTGTAGCTGCTGATGAAGGAGTTCAGGTCGGCCCGGCTCGTCTTGCCGGCCTTGATGCCCTCCAGCATGATCTTGGTGATGTCGTACGACACGTCGGCGTAGGTGCCCGGGTCGGCGTTGAACGCGGTCTTGTAGTCGGTGACGAAGCTGCCCTTGGCCTTGGTGGCCGGGGCGCACGGGCAGGTCAGGATGGTGCCCTCGGCGACCTGCTGGCCGGCGACCTTGATGAAGTTGGCGTCGTTGACGCCGTCACCGGCGACCATGGTGCCGTTCCAGCCCGCGCCCTTGAGCTGCTTGAGCAGCAGGCCGGCCTCGGTGTAGTAGCCACCGAAGAAGAGGGCGGTCGCGCCGCTGCCGACGATCTTGGTGACCACGGCGGAGAAGTTGGTCTGCTTGACCTGGATCTTGTCGTAGCCGGCCGGGGTGCCGATGACCTTCTTGACCTCGTCGGCCAGGCCGGCGCCGTACGCCGACTGGTCGTCAACGACGTAGACCTTCTCGGCCTTCAGCACGTTCTTGATGTAGCGGCCGGCGGCCGGTCCCTGGGAGGTGTCGTTACCGACGCCCCGGTGGAAGACCTTCCAGCCCTTGGTGCTCAGGCTCGGGCGGGTCGCCGACGGGCTGATCGTCGGCAGGCTGGCCGCGTCGAAGATCGGGTCGGCCACCTCGGACTCGCCGGAGAAGGCCGGGCCGTTCATGGCGACGACCTTGGCGTCGCCGACCGCCTGCTGGGCCAGCGGCGCGGCCTTGGCCGGGTCGCCCTGGGAGTCGTACTCCTCCAGCTTGACCTGGCAGTCCTTGTTGTCCTTGTTGTACTGGTCGATGGCCAGCTTCGCGCCGTTGCGCATGTGGATACCGAGACCCGCGGCGTCACCGGTCAGCGCGCCGAAGAAGCCGATCTTCAGGTCGCAGGCGGCCTTCCCGCCACCCGCCTCACTGCCGCTGTCGGCCTTGCAGGCCGCGCCACTGAAAACGAGCGCACCGATGGCCACGCCACCGAGCACCCGAGCGAGCTTCTGCCTCACGGCTCGTACCCTCCTCCGTCCGATGGCCCGGACCACCCACCACGGATTGGACCTTGCGGGGCTGGCCGGACCGACCGCGATCCCGGTCTGGGCCGGGACGTTATCCCACTGTCAGGGCACGCCGGAATAGGTAGGAAGAGGGGTTGACCTAACCGTTACGTTGAGTGGCCAATTTCATGGATGTGCTGTAACACACGCCGGTAGGTCACAGGACAAGTCGGACATCCTCGCCTCGCGGGCATTTGTCGGCGGACAATTATCCTGGGCTCCACGGCCCGTGCGCCGACCAGATCCCGACCCGCGCGCCGTCGTCCACCACGAGCAGAGCGACGTCCCCCGATCCCGCCATCGCCACCGTCCGATCGCTGCCCGCCGGGATAGCCATGGGCAGGGCGACCGGTGACCAAGCGTCACCATCCCGCGAGACCCATCCGGTCGCCCCGCCGGCGGCCAGCACCAGCACGCCGCCGGAGACCACCGCCAGCCCCCAGACAGCGCCGGTCCCCGCGCCGAACGCGCCGCCGGAACGCCACCGCCCACCCTCGTCCACCCAGGCGCCCAGCCGGTCGCCCCGGTGACCCACGGCCACCGTCCGCTCCCCCACCCGGGCCACCCGCTGGAGATCGCCGGCGCCGTCCGCGGCGGAGAGCACCGCGCGCCGCCAGCTCCGGCCGTCCGCCGACGTCCACACCACCGGCTCCGATCCGGTACGCCCCGACGGCAGCAACGAGCCCACCAGCAACCAGCCCGACGGGGTGGCCGTGCCGTCCGCCGCCCAGGGCCGCCCGGCCGGGTCGGCGGCCAACCCCGGCACCGCGCTGACCAACTGGAAGTCAGTCGCGTCCGGCGACAGCCAGGCGGCCGCCCCGGTGGCCCGGTTACCCGAGATCAGCCACCCCCGCGGCCCGCCCGCGATCCGCCCCACGTTCACCGCGTCCGACCCGCCGAACACCTCGAACTCGGCCGGCACCTCCACCAGCGCGCCGTCGGCCACCTCCCGCCAGGTGCTGATCCGGGGATTGCCGTGCACCCCGCCGCTCTTGCCCCCCACCGCGGCGAGCCGACCGTCCCGGCAGCCCGCCGTGGTCAGCAGGTTCTCCTCGCCGTACGGGCTGCGCGGCACGGGGCGCAGCGGCGTCCAGGTGACCGCGTCGGCACTGCTCCAGGCGGCCGGGCGGGTGCCACCCGTCGGGTCGACCACCGCGCCCACCACGAACCAGCGACCGCCGCAGGCCGTGGCGTCGCGCAGCGCCAACCGGCCGGGCGGGCCGGGCGGAACGGGCAGGGTGACCGATCGCCACGCCGGCCGGAGCGGCTCGGGGGCGGGCTCGGCGCGCCCGGACGAGCGGCATCCGGCGAGCAGCACCACGAGCACGCCGAACACCGCCAGGGGACGCCGCATGCCGGCGATGGTATCGACCGGCGCCGACGCGGGGGAACCCGTTCGCCGCGTATCCGGCAGGATCCCGGCGCGGCAGGCCTGGGCGTGGCGACCCGCGCGGCACCCCGGCCGCGCGATCCGGCGGAGGTCAGGAGGCGGGCTGCGCCACCTCGCCGCCGGCGGTCTCCGCGAGGATCCGCTCGGCGACCTCCTTCATGGTCATCCGGTGGTCCATCGCGGTGCGCTGGATCCACTTGAAGGCCTGCGGCTCGGTCATCCCGTAGGTGGTCATCAGCGCGCCCTTGGCCCGCTCGACGGTCTTGCGGATCTCCAGCCGGTCGGTCAGGCCGGCGACCTCCGCCTCCAGCGCGGCGATCTCCGAGTAGCGCGACAGCGCGATCTCCACCGCCGGCACCAGGTCGCTCTTCTGGAACGGCTTGACCAGGTAAGCCATCGCGCCGGCCGCCCGGGCCCGCTCCACCAGGTCACGCTGGCTGAACGCGGTCAGGATGATCACCGGAGCGATCCGGGCGCCGGCGATCCGCTCGGCGGCGGCCAGGCCGTCCATGATCGGCATCTTGATGTCGAGGATGACCAGGTCGGGCTTCAGCTCCTCGGCGAGCTTCACGGCGGTCTCGCCGTCACCGGCCTCGCCGACCACCTCGTAGCCTTCTTCGACCAGCATCTCGGCCAGGTCCAGCCGGATGAGCGCCTCGTCCTCGGCGATCAGTACCCGCCTGCGCTCGGTATCCGTCTGCGTCTTGGCCACGAGCCACTCCCACCATCGATCTCGGCACGGTCACCACCCATGCTCTCGCACGAGCGTAGTCGGGTACAGTTACCGCACCTCGCCGGGATGGTGGAACGGAATACACGGAAGTCTCAAACACTTCTGCCCGAAAGGGCTTGCGGGTTCGAGTCCCGCTCCCGGCACTCTTGTCATACAGGTGTTCGATGATGCTGAAGTGCATCCTCCCGAAATGCGGGCGCGGGCCCGTGCCCTTCGCGCCCGAGGCCACAACATCAGGTCGGTGGCACGCACCCTCTCCCTGCCCCACACCACCGTCTGGCACTGGTGCGTCGACCGGCCCGAGCGGGCGGTGCTCGGGAGCGCCATCCGCTGCTTCCGCTGCCGCCCGGGCCTGAAAAGTCCAACCGATCCGGCGGCCTACGCCTATCTACTCGGCCTGTATCTGGGCGACGGTCATCTGGTCACGACCGACCGGGTGCCCGTGCTGCGTGTCTACTGTGCGGACACTTGGCCGAACCTGATCGAGGCCTGCGACGCGGCAATGCGGGCCGTGCTCGCGAACAAGGTCCAGCGCATCCAGAAGCGTGGTTGCGTCGCGGTGCAGAGCACCGCCCGACACTGGCCATGTCTCTTTCCCCAGCACGGTCCGGGCAAGAAGCACCAACGGCCGATCGTGCTGGCCGACTGGCAGCGGGAGATCCTGACTGCCCATCCGGGTCATTTCCTGCGCGGGCTGTTCCATTCCGACGGTTGCCGGTTCGCCAACCGGGTCACGGTTCGGGCAAGCAGTACGTCTACCCGCGCTACATGTTCACCAACGAATCCGCCGACATCATGGGCCTCTGTCAATGGGCCCTCGACCTGCTCGGCATCGTGTGGAAGATGAACCGCCGCAACTCACTCTCCGTGGCCCGGCGCGACGCGGTCGCCGCCCTCGACCGCCACGTCGGCCCGAAGTCCTGACCGGCCGCCCGCCCCGCCGGCTCGCGGCGTGAGCCGGCGGGGCGGCGAGCCGGCGGCGTCAGTTGGCCCTACCGGCCCGCCCCGACCGTCGAGCGTGGGTAGGTCACGCCGGTGAGCCGCTCGGATTCCCGCCACAGCCGCTCGGCGACCGAGGCGTCGCGGGCTCGGCGGGACTTGCCGGCCACGGCGGGCTGGCCGGTCAGGCCGAACGGGCCGTCCGGGCCGTAGTACTCACCGCCGATCGCGCCGGGGCTGGTGGCGGCGTAGAGGGTGGGCAGCGCGCCCTGGTCGACGTCCTGCCAGAACCCGGGGATCTGCATGGTGAGCCGGGTGGAGAACGGGATCTCGGTCCGGCCACGGCCGAGGCTGGGGCCGGCGGACTGCAGGTTGGTCCGGGTCGCGCCGGGGTGTGCGGCGTTGCTGAGCAGCCCCCAGCCGTGGCGGTCGCTGCGCCGCTGGAGTTCGTCGGCGAACATCAGCGTGGCCAGTTTCGACTGGGCGTACGCGCGCTGGGCGCGGTACCGGCGCTCGCCCTGCAGGTCGTCGAAGTCGATCCGGCCGAAGTGGTGGGTGCCGCTGCTGAGGGTGACGACGCGGGGCCGCCTGGCGGCGACCAGCAGCGGGAGCAGCCGGCCGGTGAGCGCGAAGTGGCCCAGGTGGTTGGTGCCGAACTGGAGTTCGAATCCGTCGGCGGTGGTGTGCCGGGTGGGTACGGCCATCACGCCGGCGTTGTTGACCAGCAGGTCGACCGGCCTGCCGTGCGCGGTGAGCCGGCCGGCGAAGTCGGCTACCGAGGCGAGGCGGGACAGATCCAGTTCCTCGACCCGGAGCCGGACGCCGGGGGTGCCGGCGCGGAGGTCGGCGGCGGCGGCGCTGCCCTTGCCGGTGTTGCGGACGGCGAGGATCACCTCGGCACCGGCTGCGGCGAGACGGCGAGCGGTCTCCAGCCCGATGCCGCTGTTCGCCCCGGTGACGACCGCGAGCTGTCCGGACTGGTCGGGGACGGTGAAGCCGGTCATGGTTCCCCCTCGAGATCATGTAACTGACTGGTTGGTTACTTCGTTCAATGAAGCACGGCTCCGGCAGATGAGGCAACTAACCGGTTAGTCAGCTACCCTGACCGGTATGGCACGAGACGCGGATGACACCCGGCGCCGGCTGCTGGCCGCCGCCGCCGCCGAGTTCGCCCAGCGGGGTATCGCCGGCGCAAGAGTGGACCGGATCGCTTCGGCGGCGGGCGCGAACAAGGCGTTGATCTACGCCTACTTCGGCAACAAGGACCAGCTCTTCGACGCGGTCTTCGACGCGCTGGTGGTGAGCACCGTCGCGGAGGTGCCGATCGACGCGGACGACCTGCCCGGGTACGCCGGCCGGCTCTTCGACCGCAACCAGACCCACCCGCAGGCGCTGCGCCTGCTGCTGTGGCACTCGCTGGAGCGCGGCGGGATGGCGGCGCTGCCGCCGGCGGTCGCCGCGTCGAACGCGGACAAGGCGGCGGCGATCGCGGCTGCCCAGCGGGCCGGCCAGCTACCCGGCCGCTACTCGGCGGACGAACTGCTGCTGCTGGTGGTCGGCCTCTCGCTGCTCGGTTCGGCCGAGCTGGCGCCGGTCGACGGCCCGGAGGCACTCGCGCGGCGGCGGCACACGGTGACCGACGCGGTGGCCCGGCTCGTCGCGCACGACGGGGACCGCCGGCCGGCCGGCGACGACCACCCGACCGGACGCGGCGAGGCGGCCGGGTCGCAGGAATCGGCCGGCGGGACGGGGGCGGACCGGTGAGGGTGGTCGTCTTCGGCGCGACCGGCATGGTCGGGCAGGGTGTGCTCCGCGAGTGCCTGCTCGCCGACGACGTCGACAGCGTGCTGGTGGTCGGCCGGACGCCGACGGGTCGGCGGCACCCGAAGCTGCGGGAGATCCGGCACGAGGACTTCACCGACCTGAGCGCACTCCGCGACGAGCTGGCTCGCGTCGACGCGTGCTTCTACTGCCTCGGGGTCTCCTCGCTGGGGCTGGACGAGGCCGCCTACACCCGGATCAGCTACGACTTCCCGGTGGCCACGGCCCGGCTGCTCGCCGAGGTCAGCCCGGCCGCGACGTTCGTGTACGTCTCCGGAGTCGGCACCGACTCCACCGGCGAGGGCCGGGTGATGTGGGCGCGGGTCAAGGGACGCGCCGAGAACGCGGTGCTCGAGCTGCTGCCCCACGGCTACGCGGCCCGGCCCGGTTTCATCCAGCCGACGCACGGGGTGGTGTCGAAGACGCGCTGGTACCGGCTGGGTTATGCGGTCACGCGCCCGCTCTTCCCGCTGCTGCGGCGGCTGTTCCCGAACCAGGTGACCACCACCGACCGGCTGGGCCGGGCAATGCTGCGGGTGGCCCGGGAGGGCTCGCCGCGCCGGGTTCTGGCCGGCCGCGATCTGAGCTGACAGTCAGGCGATCCGGGCGAACGCCTGCTCCAGATCCGCCCGGAGATCCTCCGGGTCCTCCAGTCCGACGGAGAGCCGCAGCAGCGCCGCGCCCGGCTTGGCGTCGCCCTCCACCGGCCGGTGGGTGAGTGAGGCCGGGTGCTGGATCAGGGTGTCGACCCCGCCGAGGGACACGGCGTGGGTGATCAGCCGGCAGGCCCCGGCGACGGCGGCCGCGGCGGGGGCGCCGCCGCGTACCTCGAAGGCGAGCAGGCTGCCGGTGCCGGACATCTGGCGGCCGACGAGCCCGGCGGGGTCGTGCAGCGACGGGTGGTGGACCCGCTCGACGGCCGGGTGGCCGGCGAGCCAGGCGGCGAGCTTCTCGGCGCCGGCCTGCTGGGCGCGGACCCGCAGGGGCAGGGTCTGCAGGCCGCGGTGCAGCAGGTACGCGCCGAGCGGGTGCAGGATCGCGCCGGTGACGGCGCGGACCTGGCGCAGCCGGGTGGCCCAGGCGGGGTCGCAGGCGACGACGCCGGCGAGGACGTCGCCGTGGCCGCCGATGCTCTTGGTGGCGCTGTGCAGCACGAGGGCGGCGCCGTGTCGGGCGGGCTGCTGGAGCACCGGGGTGGCGACGGTGTTGTCGACGAGCAGCGGGACGTCACCGGCGGCGGTGGCGAGGGCGGCGATGTCGACGAGATCGAGGGTGGGGTTGGCCGGGGTCTCGACCACGACGAGGGCGGTGTCGGGGCGGATCGCGGCGGCGATCTGGTCGGGTTCTGCCCAGCTGACCTCGGTGCCGAGCAGGCCGGTGGCGAGCACGTGGTCGGTGCCGCCGTAGAGGGGGCGGACGGCGACGACGTGGCGCTTCCCGTCGCGGGTGGCGGCGAGCAGGGTCGCGGTGAGGGCGGCCATGCCGCTGGCGAAGGCGACGGCTTCGGGGGTGCCTTCGAGTTCGGCGAGGGCGGTTTCGAAGCGGGCCACGGTGGGGTTCCAGAGCCGCTGGTAGACGGCGCTGGCGCCGGCCGGGAGGGTGCCGCCGGTGGCGAGGGTCTCGTACGCGTCGCCGCCGTCGGTGACGGACGGGAGCGGGTTGGTGGTGGAGAGGTCGATCGGCGGTACGTGGACGCCCAGACCGGCGAGGTCGTCGCGCCCGGCGTGCACTGCTCTGGTGTCCACAGCTGTCATGGCGGAAGCGTCGAACATCAGGTCGGTGTCAGGCAATAGCGACGAACAAGATTCTGCAACGGGCTCTTCCGGCGGCGGGAAGTTCGATGAATGATGCTGGCATGCCCCTCGCACCGAATGATGTACGGCCGTTCGCGGCCCTGGACGACGTCGACCGCGCGATCCTGACCGAACTGGCGGCCGACGGCCGGCTGCCGAACAACGCCCTGGCCGAGCGGGTGGGGGTGGCGCCGTCGACGTGTCTGACGCGTACCCGGGCGCTGCGCGAGTGCGGGGCGATCCGCGGGTTCCACGCGGAGGTGGACCCGGCGGCGGTCGGGTTGCCGTTGCAGGCGCTGGTGTCGGTGCGGCTGGCGGCGCACGAGCGGGCGGCGGTGGACGCGTTCCGGGCCCGCTCGGTGCGGCTGCCGGGGGTGGTGTCGGTGTTCCACGTGGCCGGTGCGGAGGACTACGTGCTGCACCTGCGGGCAGCGTCCGGGGACGCGCTGCGGGACTTCGTGCTGGACCATCTGGCGGTGGATCCGGCGGTGCAGCACACCCAGACGAGCCTGATCTTCGAGCAGGCACGCGGTATGGGCTAGGGCACGCGGTGGAACAAATCCGGCGCGGGGCGGGTTGGCCAGTCGCGTGATCGACGTACCGTTGTCTGTTCTTGATCTTGCCCCGGTCGCCGCCGAGGGCAGTGCCGGTGAGGCGCTGCGACACACCACCGAGCTGGCTCGCCGCACCGAGGAGCTGGGCTACCGCCGGTTCTGGGTGGCGGAGCACCACAACATGCCCGCGATCGCGAGTTCCGCGCCGGCGGTGCTGCTCGCCCATCTCGCGGCCAACACCTCGACAATCCGGCTGGGCTCGGGCGGGGTGATGCTGCCCAACCACGCGCCGCTGGTGGTGGCGGAGCAGTTCGGCACGCTGGAGGCGCTGCACCCGGGCCGGATCGACCTGGGCATCGGCCGGGCGCCGGGCACCGACCAGGTGACCGCGCTGGCGCTGCGCCGGAGCATGGAGGGGCTGTCGGCGGAGCACTTCCCCCGCGAGCTGGCCGACCTGATGAACTACTTCAGCGGCGCCGAGCCGGGCCCGATCACCGCCACCCCGGGCAAGGGGCAGTCGCCGGCGGTCTGGCTGCTCGGGTCGAGCGGATTCAGCGCCCAGCTCGCCGGGCTGCTCGGGCTGCCGTTCTCGTTCGCGCACCACTTCAGCGCGCAGAACACCCTGCCCGCGCTCCAGCTCTACCGGCAGAGCTTCCGGCCGTCGCAGTGGCTGGACGAACCGTATGCGATGGTTGCGGTCAACGCGGTCTGCGCGGAAACCGACGAGCGGGCGGAGTGGCTGGCCGGCCCGGCCGGGTTGTCCTTCCTGAAGCTGCGCTCGGGACGGCCGGAGCCGCTGGTCACGCCGGAAGAGGCGGCGGCCTATCCGTACTCGGAGCTGGAGCGGGAGTTCGTGACGCAGCGCCGGGAGGGGCAGGCGACCGGCTCGCCGGAGACGGTGGCCCGACAGCTCGGCGCGCTGCTGGAGCGCACCGGCGCGGACGAGCTGATGCTGACCACGATGGTGTACGACGTGGCCGACCGGGTCCGCTCGTTCGAGCTGATCGCCGAGAAAGTGGCCGGTGGCCTGCGCCGGAAAGGCTGAAACACGCTCTTCATAGCCACGTCACCCCACCGTCGCGCAGTGCGCCTAGCTTTGTCCTCGGTGGTGGTACGGCATTCCCGGTCGGGACGGGTCGGGAATGCCGCGGTGTGGAGCACCGGGTCGCCGGCTGAGCGGATTCCGCGGCTGGCGACCCGGTGCCTGCTTTTTGGGCCAGGCAGCGGCCCGACGCCGGGCAACCGTTGTCCCGAGCCGGTGCATGGCACCCGGCCCAGCAGGGTAGAAGGACATCACTGCGTACGGACCGCTCGTCAACCGAGGGAAGGGGTCCGGTCATGCTGTTCCGAGATGGAGCTGATCGTCGCCGGGCGGCCACCGGCGAACTGGTCGGCGGCTCAGCCGCCCAGCGCGCCGTACGTCGGGCGGGGTGAGCGCGATGTCCGTGTTCTCCGGACCCCGTCCGGCGCCCGCCGTACCGCCGGTGCCGCGCGCGTACGTGCTGTACCTGCGCAATCGGCTGCTGGAGGCCGAGGCCGGCCTGACCGCCATGACCGACAAGTACGAGCGGACCAAGGCCCGGTTCGACCGCTGCTACGCGCGACAGGGCATCACACCCGACGTCGACATCGTCAACTACATCAACGCCAAGGCGATGAACCCGGAACTGAAGTTCTGGTACGCCAAGGTGGAGCACTTCCAGCGTGAGGTCACCGCCTACGGCGTCGCGCTCACCGGGTTGGCGGCCGCCAATCGGATGCTGGACTCGGACGGCCACCGCGTACCGGCGGAACGTCAGGGGGTCCGTAACGCCAGGCGGGGCGTGAACCGCGCCGGCTGACCGGATCACCCCTCGACAACGGCGGCCAGGCCCCGCTCCCCCGACGCGACGCTCTCAGGCGTCGGGGCGGCGGGAAGAGCGGCCGAGGCGATGGCGCGGGCCCGGCGGGCACGCCGCAGCGCCCGCACGGCCAGCGCCAGCGCGACCAGCCAGCCGGCGCCGAGCGCCGCGTAGACCAGGGACGGCACCGGCCCGCCCAGCTCGCCGGCGCGCAGCAGGGTCCGGGAGTTGGTCAGCACGATCACCCCGCCGACGGCGGCGCCGAGCAGCTGGGCGGGGACGATCCGGACCAGCCAGGCGGCGAGCGGCGCGGCGACCAGGCCACCGAGCAGCAGCGCCACCACGGTGGGCAGCAGGAAGCCCTCGGCGCCGAGGCCGATCAGGAACCCGACGCTGGCGGCACCGGCCACCACGATCTCGGCGGTGTCGACCGAACCGATCACCTTGCGCGGCGCCATCCGGCCGGAGACCAGCAGCGCCGGGGTGGCGACCGGGCCCCAGCCCCCGCCGCCGGTGGCGTCGACGAAGCCGGCGACCAGCCCGAGCGGGGCGAGGAAGCGGCCCCGCAGGCGGCCGGCCGCCCGGTTCGCGCGCAGCGGCCGGGAGAAGCGGACCAACAGGTAAGCACCGAGGCTGAACAGGATGGCGGCCATCCACGGCGCGGCGGCCTCGGTCGAGATGGAGCTGAGAACGGTGGCGCCGGCGAACGCGCCGACGGCGCCGGGCAGCGCGATCCGGGAAACCACCGGCCAGTCGACGTTGCCGAACCGCCAGTGCGACACGCCCGCGGCGAGGGTGGTGCCGATCTCCGCCAGGTGCACGGAGGCGGACGCGGCGGCCGGGGCCACCCCGGCGACGAGCAGCAGCGTCGAGGAGGTCAGCCCGTACGCCATGCCGAGCGCGCCGTCGACCAACTGCGCGGCGAGCCCGACCAGGGCGAGGATCAGCAGCTTCCGCACGGGGTCCCCTGACTTTTCGGCATCTCCTATCGACTTGGTCGACAATGCGGCACGGATGGACTCCGGTCAAGCCCCGTATCCGATACGTGGGACGGACGCGAGTCAGCCACCGCCGGACGGGCGGCGGCGCGGTCGGGCGGTCAGCTCCAGGCGCTCGGGTCGGCGGCGAGCTCGGTGACCCGGTCGGGCAGGGTCGCACCGGCCACGTCGGCGAGGGTGACCAGCTCCAGGATCTCCCGCTCGCTGGCGCGCAGGGCGATCCACACGTCCTGCAGGGCGCGGGCGGCCCCCAGGTAGCCGAGCTGCTCGGGACGCTGGCCACGAATGTGGGCCAGCGGACCGTCGATCACCCGGATCACCTCGGCGAGGGAGATCTCCGACGCCGGCCGGGCCAGCCAGTAGCCGCCCTCGGGACCACGCTGGGCCTGCACGATCCCACCCCGGCGCAGCTGGAGCAGGATGCTCTCCAGGAACTTCGGCGGGATCTCCTGGGCCCGGGCGATCTGCTCGGCGGTGACCGGCCGGGTCCGTCCGGCCGCTGCGGCGTCGGCCACCGAGGCCAGCTCGGCGGCCGCGCGAAGGGCATAGTCGACCCGGGCGGAGAGACGCATGCCGGACAGGTTAGTCGGCGGGTCGCCCGGCGGGCGCTCCGGCCCTCGACCGATCGGCCAAGGCGCCGGTGCGCCGGCCGCTCAGGCACCCACCCGGCGCAGCAGCCCCTCCTGCACGGCGCTGGCGATGTGCCGGCCGTCGGTGGTGAACATCCGGCCGGTGGCCAGCCCGCGGGCGCCGGAGGCGGACGGGCTCCAGCAGTCGTAGAGGAACCACTCGTCGGCGCGGAACGAGCGGTGGAACCAGAGCGCGTGGTCCAGGCTCGCGCCGACCACCCCGCCGGGACCCCATACCTCGCCGTGCACCGACAGCACCGAGTCGAGCAGGGTGAGGTCGGAGGCGTACGTCAGGGCGCAGGCGTGCAGCAGCGGGTCGTCGGGAAGCTTGCCGTCGATGCGCATCCAGACCCGCTGGTGCGGCTCGGCGGGCCGGTCGCCGGGGCGTACCCAGCCGGGCTCACCGACGTAGCGGACGTCTATCGGCCGCGGGATCTGGCCCCAGATGCCGAGCCGCTCCGGGTAGCGGGAGAGCCGGTCGGTCATGGTCGGGACCTCGTCCGGCCCGGGCACGTCGAGGGGCGCCGGCGCGTGGTGGTCGAGCCCCTCCTCCTGCCGCTGGAAGGACGCCGACATGAAGAAGATCGGCTGGTCGTGCTGGAGCGCGACCGAGCGGCGCACCGAGAAGGAGCGGCCGTCCCGGATGTTCTCCACCTGGTACTCGATCGGCTCGGCCGGGTCGCCGGGCCGGACGAAGTAGCCGTGCAGGGAGTGCACGAAGCGCTCCGGCTCGACGGTGCGCCCGGCGGCGACCAGGGCCTGCCCGGCGACCTGGCCGCCGTACACCCGCTGCGGACCGACCGGGGGGCTGATCCCCCGGAAGGTCATCTCGCCGGTGTGGTCGAGGTCCAGCACCTCCAGGAGCTGGTCCACCGCCGCCTGGCCGGTCGCCGCCGGACGCCCGCTCACTGCAGGGCCCGCGCCGAGGCGGCGTCGACCAGCGAACCGAGCTGGTGCACCCGGAGGGTGTTGGTGGAGCCGGGGGTGCCGGGCGGACTGCCCGCCACGATCACCACGTAGTCGCCGGGGTTGGCCCGGTTGAGGCCGAGCAGCGCCTGGTCGACCTGGCGGAACATGTCGTCGGTGTGCTCGACGAACGGCATCAGGAACGTCTCGACGCCCCAGGAGAGGGCGAGCTGGTTGCGCACCTCGGGTACCGGGGTGAAGGCCAGCAGCGGCAGGTCGCAGTGCAGCCGGGCGAGCCGCTTGACGGTGTCGCCGGTCTGCGAGAAGGCGACCAGCGCCTTGGCGCCGATGGCCCGGGCGATCGAGGACGCGCCGACGGTGAGGGCGCCGCCGTGCGTACGTGGGTCGTGCTGCAGCCGCGGGACGGCGATCGAGCCGGCCTCGGTGGTCTGGATGATCTTCGCCATGGTGCTCACCGTCAGCACCGGGTACTTGCCGACGCTGGTCTCACCGGAGAGCATCACCGCGTCGGCGCCGTCGAGCACCGCGTTGGCCACGTCGGAGGCCTCGGCGCGGGTGGGCCGGGAGTTCTCGATCATGGAGTCGAGCATCTGGGTGGCCACGATGACCGGCTTGGCGTTCTCCCGGCAGAGCTGCACGGCGCGCTTCTGCACCAGCGGCACCTGGTCCAGCGGAAGCTCGACGCCGAGGTCGCCGCGGGCGACCATGACGCCGTCGAAGGCGAGCACGATCGCCTCCAGGTGATCGACCGCCTCGGGCTTCTCGACCTTGGCCAGCACCGGGCGGAACACGCCCTCCTCGGCCATGATCCCGTGGACGAGTTTGATGTCGTCGGCCGAGCGGACGAAGGAGAGGGCGATCAGGTCGACGCCCAGCCCGAGGGCGAAGCGCAGGTCCGCGGCGTCCTTCTCGGAGAGGGCCGGGACGCTGACCGCGACGTTCGGCAGCGACACGCCCTTGTTGTTGGAGACCGGGCCGCCCTCGGTGACCAGGACGCGGATGTCGTTGCCGGTGACGTCGCTGACCTCGACGGCCACCCGGCCGTCGTCGATCAGCAGCCGGTCGCCGGGCTTCACCTCCTGCGGCAGCTTGCGGTAGGTGCAGGAGACCCGTTCCTTGGTGCCGAGGATGTCGTCGGCGGTGATGATCGCCGAGTCGCCGGTCCGCCACTCGTGCGGACCGTCGGCGAACCGGCCGAGGCGGATCTTCGGACCCTGGAGGTCGGCGAGCACCGCGACCGGCCGGCCGGCGGCGTCGGAGGCCTCGCGGACCAGCTGGTACACCGCCTCGTGGTCGGCGTGACTGCCGTGGCTGAAGTTGAGCCTCGCCACGTTCATGCCCGCTTCGACCAGACCCCGGATGCGCTCGGGGGATGAGGTGGCGGGGCCGAGAGTGCAGACGATCTTCGCGCGGCGGTTCACGCCCATCAGGCTAGTCTCTCCTCCGGGTCGACCTGCCAGCCGACCCCTTTCGGACTGCGGAACAGTTGTCCAACGACGCGCGATTTCCGCGCAGCGGGCGGTGAGAAACCGCACCGGAACGTCGTGTGCCGCGGGCATCGGCGACCGCGCGGCGGAAATCGTACCGCCCGCCCGCAGTCCCCCACCGGCGCGCTCCCGGCCACCCCGGGTCGGGCCGTCCGGGTGGGCCGGGACCGGGCCGGACCACCACGAGGGCCGTCGATCGCCCACCGGCGCGTGCCGGTCTGGGAGACGCCGGTCGAGGCGGACCAGTCCGCTCAGCCCTGCGTCTTGGCCAGCGGGAACTCCAGCGACCCGGCCGGGCAGAGGAAGGTCAGCACGTCCACCCGGTAGAGCCCGGCCTGCATCGCCGGGTCGGCCTCCATCACGCTGCGGACGTCGTCCACGGACCCGGTACGGGCCAGGCCGAAGCCGATCGGCGGGTCCGGCTCGCGGGCCGGGCCGTCCACCGAGCCGTCGATCAGGATGATGCCCCGCCGGTGCAGCGCCTGCATGTGCCGGAGGTGCTCGGCCTGGAGCCGCTGCACCGTCTCCTCTGGCAGGGCCCGGCCGGACGGCCCCGGGTAGATCACGATGCACTCGTACGTGTCGAGCGCGAAGTCGACCCGCGGCGTCGCGGCCATGGCGCACCTCCAGACGTACGTCCCGCCTCCGGCACAGCGTCGCACGGCGCCGACCGCGCTCGCGGTCGCTCGGCCCAACTGCCCCGGCGGCGGCCGGGTTGCCGACCCGGCGGGCCGTTCGTCCCGCGAAACGACGTTGGAGCCCGCGATTCGCGGGAAAGCCGCCAGGTCGATGGCGGGGCACGCCACCGACGACGACCCACAGGAGGGACCGGCATGGCAACCAGTGCCAGCAGGCAGCCTGCGAAGGCTTCGGGGACCTACCGGATCGGCGGCGACCTCCAGGTCGACCGGCTCGGCTACGGGGCGATGCAGATCACCGGGCCGGGGGTCTGGGGCGACCCCAAGGACCCGGCCGAGGCGGTACGGGTGCTGCGCCGGGCGTACGAGCTGGGCGTGACCTTCATCGACACCGCCGACTCGTACGGGCCCTTCGTCAGCGAGCTGCTGATCAAGCAGGCGCTGCACCCGTACGCCGACGACCTGGTCATCGCGACCAAGGCCGGGCTGACCCGGTCCGGCCCGGGCGACTGGCGCCCGGTCGGCCGCCCGGAGTACCTGCGCCAGCAGTGCGAGCTGAGCCTGCGCCATCTCGGCCTGGACTGCATCCCGCTCTACCAGCTGCACCGGATCGACGCGAAGGTGCCGCTGGAGGACCAGCTCGGCGAGCTGGCCCTGCTCAAGCAGGAGGGGAAGCTGCGGCACATCGGGCTCTCCGAGGTGACCGTGGAGCAGATCGAGGCGGCCCGGCGGATCACCCCGATCGTCTCGGTGCAGAACCTCTACAACCTGGCCGACCGCAGCGCCGAGGACGTGCTGGACCACTGCGAGCGCAACGACCTGGCGTTCATCCCGTGGTTCCCGATCGCCACCGGCAACCTGGCCCGGCCGGGCGGTCCGCTGGACGCGATCTCCACCGAGCACGGCGCGACGCCCGCTCAGCTCGCCCTCGCCTGGCTGTTGCGCCGGTCGGCGGTCATGCTCCCGATCCCGGGTACGTCCTCCGTGGCGCACCTCGAGGAGAACGTCGCCGCCGCCGAGGTGCAGCTCACCGACGGCGAGTTCGAGGTCCTTGCCAAGGCCGCCTGAGCAACGCTCCGGCCTGGCGGGCCGCCGACCTCATCGTCGGCACCGCCACTACGGCAGGACCGACGGGCGGCCGCGCGCCGCCCGTCGACGTGCTCGGTTCAGAGGGCGAAGCAGTTGGGACGGATGGTGGCGCCGGCGAGCGCCTGCCGGACGATCGTGTAGGTCGTGCCGTCGAGGACCAGGCCGAGGTGGCCGACGATCCGCAGCGGGCACCATGCCTGCACCAGGACGTTGGTGGCGCCGTCGGCGAGGGCGGCGTTGTCGACCGGGATGACCAGCTCGTCCTGCCAGGTCCGGACGGTCGTCCAGCGGACCGCGCCCGGCGTGTCGTCGCCGCCGTTGAGGTCGGCGAGGAAGCTCGACCCGGTGGCCATCTGCTGGCAGGCCACGATGCCGGCGCAGCTGCCCAGGCCGAGGAAGTTGATGATGTTGGCGACGTAGGTGCCGTACTGCGGGCTGCCGAGGCTGAGGTAGTGGTCGACCTTGGCGGCGCCGCCGAGAAACTTCACGTACCAGCGGCCGACCAGGCCGCCTTCGGAGTGGGTGACCAGGTCCACCTTGGCCGCCCCGGTGGCGGCGCGGATCTGGTCCACGTAGGACGACAGCGCCCGGGCGGACTCGCGGATGTCGCCGAAGCCGAGGTTCGGCAGCTGGTAGATCGAGACCCGGAAACCGTCGGCGCGCAGTCGGGCGGCGATCGGCTCGTACGCGATGGAGACGCCGATCAGGCCACCGACGACGATGACCGGGTTGGCGGCGGCCACGGCCTCGGCGGTGCGGGCGGATGCGGTGGCGGTGGTGGCGTCGCCCGCGCTGGCGGCCTGGGCGGCGGTGGCCGGGACGAGCAGGGCGGCGACGGTGACGGCCGCTGCCAGGATCTTTCGGAGCAGCATGGCTGCACCTCCGGTGGGAGGCACCCGGTAAGCCGGGAGGGACGGGTGGGGGGATCCGATCGATCGTGGGAACGATGATGCGTGCCGAATTTCACATACGTCAATGGAAAGTTACGCGCCGGTAACCCGTTGTTGCGCTGGAGGCACAAACCGGCGAATCCATCCGGGCACCGTCCCCGTCCGCCGCCGGCCACGGCGGCGTCGGTCAGCTGCCGAGAGCCTGGACCTTGGCGATGGTCTCCTCGAGGTGCTGGCGCGCCGGCCCGCCACCCTGGACGGCCTGCGCGAGCGCCTGCCGGTAGGCGTCGATGACGCCGATCAGTGGCCCGGCCGCCACCCCTTCCAGGGCGCCGGCGACCAGCACCCGCGCCTCGGCGACATCCTGCGCCGCGGCGGCGGCCTTGGCCTTCGCCTCGTCCAGCTTCTGGGCGGCCGCCGCCAGCCTCGCGATGATCTGCGCCGCGCTCACGCGCCCTCCCCTGCTCGCCTGCCCGGCAGCCTACGGGACGGAGCAAGGACAGATCTTGGCGCGAAACGGCCCCTGGAGGGGCCGAAATCGTCCAAGATCTGCGGGACCACCGCCGCCGGGGTTCACCGCAACAGGCGGAAGGCCACCAGGTAGAGGCAGAACAGCGTCGAGGAGAGCAGCGCGCAGATCACGAAGCCGAGCGGGACGTACCGCGACGACGGGCCGTCGCCCCCGATCACCGGCCGGCCCCAACGCGCGAGCACGAGCTGTCCGACCAGAAAGGACAGCAGCGGGACGCCCGCGCACGCGCTGGCCGCCACCAGGTCCAGCCCGGTCACCGGAATCGGCGAGCCGACCAGGGTGGCGAGCATGACCACCGAGCCGGCCAGGGCGCAGGCGGCGTACACCGCGACCGCCCGACCGAGCGGCGACCATGTGGGCAGCAGCCCGGGCCGGTGCGCGAGGGCCTCGACCTGCTGCCCGTACCGGTCGGCCTCGTCGACGAGCCGCCGGGCCGCCGCCAGCTCCACCGCCGGGTCACCCGCGCGCGGCGCGGGCACCGTCCCTTCCGGATACGCCCCGACCCCGGGCCGCCCCGGCCCGGCGGCTGCGCCGCCGGTCGTTCCGGTCCCTGGTCCGGGTGGGGCGCCGGGCAGCCCGGCCGGTGCGGGAGCACCACCTGCCGGCGCCCCGACCGGGGTGGCCGACCCGATCGGCGCGGGTGCACCCTCCGGCGGCGCGGGGACGCCGATGGCGCGGCCGAGCTGGTCGAGGCGCTGCCCCTGCGCGGCGAGCCGCTGGCCGAGCTGGTCCACGGTGGCGTCCAGGGCGCGCCGGCGTTCCGTCTCGGCGGCGACGGCCTGCTCCCCGCCGCGCTGCCGCGCGGAGAGCTCCCGGGCCAGGGCCGCGTACTCCTCGAAGGTCACCGGTCGTCTCCGTCGCCGACCAAGGGCACGATCAGGGCGGTGCGCTGGTCGTTCCGGTCCACCAGCAGGGCCCGCCCGTCCCGTGGGGTGTAGCTGAGATCGTGCGCGCCGAGGTGCAGGCCGAGGTCCGCGCCAGGCACGTTCAGCGCGACCAGGCAGGACACGTCGTCGCGGTGCTGGCTGCCGCCGAGGTCCTCGCCGAGCCGGCGCAGCCCGCGCCACCAGCCGAGCAGGTGCACACCGGACGCGGGTCCCTGGCGCAGCACGTCCCGCAGGTCGTCGTGGCCGGAGCGGAACGTGGCCGGGTCGGCGGCGGCGAGCGTGCCGGCGGCGGCGTCCATCCCGAACACCACCAGGTACGTCCGGACGGGAACCTCCGGTCGCGCTTCTCCCGTCGCGGCGACCAGCTCGGCGAGGTGGGCACGCAGCTGCGCGGTGTCGAGGCGACGGACTGGATGCCGCGCGGCGGCCAGGGTCATCGCCAGGTCGTCGGCGAGCCCGGTGGTGCCGGGAGCGAGGGGGGCGAGCAGGAAGCGGGCGGTACCGGGAAGGTGCTGCCGGGCCAGGCTGAGGGTGGCCGACCGGAGCACGTCGGCCCCGACGGCGGCGGTGCCGACCACGGCCAGGTGCCGGCCCGGGGTGGCGTCGAGGCGGACTGCGGCGGGGCTGCCCGCCACGTCGACGGTGCGGCCCACCAGGGCGAGCGGCGGTTCGGCGCCCGGCCGCAGGGCGGCCCAGCCGGGGTCGTCGACCAGTCGGGGCGCCTCGTACCCGCGGAAGACGGTCGGCGGCGGCGAGCCGGCCGGGCGGGCCTGGAACAGCTCGTGCCGCAGGGTGGCGAGGTCGGCCGCGGCGGCGTGCGCGTCGGGGAAGCGGACCACGGTGTTCGCGCCGGCCGCGCCCCCGGCGGTGTTGACCACGGCCGTGCCGACCGTGAGGGCCGTGGCGGCGTCGTTGAGCGGGTCGAGCACGCCGCCCCCGCCGGGCAGCGCCACCCGCAACGGGAACTGGCCGAAGATCGCCTCGGCACGGCCGTAGAGGGCCTCGATGCCGGTGGTGCTCTGGCTGGCCAGCACCAGGTGCAGGCCGTACGAGCGGCCCTTGCGGGCCGACTCCTCCAGCAGGTCGACGGCCTGCCGGGCGAGCGCGTCGTTGCCGGCGAGGAGCACGTGGAACTCGTCGACCACGGTGACGATCCGGGGTGGCCGGGCCAACGGCGGCAGGTCGGCGAGCTTGGTGACCCCGTGCTTCTTGAGCAGGCCGGCCCGGCGGGTCAGCTCCGCGCGCAGTTCGCGCAGCACGGCGACGCCGTACTCGCGGTCGGACTCGATGCCGACCGCCCGGGCGTGCGGCAGCCAGGACGGGTCCCGCTCGGTGGGGACGAACTCGGTGAAGCTGACCCCCTCCTTGAAGTCGAGCAGGTACAGCTGCAGCTCGGCCGGCGGGTAGCGGGCGGCCAGCCCGTAGAGCACGTCGAGCAGGAGCACCGTCTTGCCCGCACCGGTACGCCCGCCGACCAGCCAGTGCGGGGTGGCGTCGTCGAACGCCACGGTGACCGGCTTACGACCGGCCCGGCCGAGCACGGTGCGCAGCCCGGCGCCGGCGGACTCGGCCCAGCGCCGGGCCGGGAGCAGGTCGGTGAAGGTCACCGCCTCGGCCCGGCGGGTGGCCGCGGCGAGCCGCCGGGCCAGCCCGGTGACGGTGGCGTGCGACGGGTCGCCGTCGAGCACGACCGGGGCGGCCAGGCCGGTGCCGTCGGGGCTGAACGGCTGCCCGGGCGGGTCGCCGACCAGGGCGTACCGGTCACCCAGCCGGAGCTGGGTGGTAGCGCCGAGCGGCGGCGGCGCGTCGCCCAGGTGGCCGGCGAGCAGCACGCAGACGGCGGCGGCCGGTCCAGCGTGGGTGAGCGCAGCGAGCCGGGCCAGCTCGCGCGGCCGCGGCGCGGACGCGGCGACCAGCAGCAGCAGGTCCTGGTCGTCGCGGGCGGCGTGCTGGGCGGCACGGCCGTGCCGTTCCGCCTCGTCGAGCAGGGCGGCGACCTCGGCGCTGGTGGTGGCGGTGGGGGCGAGCACGCCGGCGTCGAGCAGCGGGCGCAGCGGCAGGAACGCGGCGCCGAAGGCGACCGGGTCGATGCCGGCGACCCGGACCGCGCCGGCCGGGGCCGCGGCGAGCAACTGCGTCACCACCGCCCGCAGCAGCTCACCGACCCGGGGGTCGCGCGCGTCGGCGTCGATGGCGAGGTGGTTGCCGCCGGCCAGCGGGACCAGCACCGGGAACCCGCCGTCGAAGGTGCTCGCCTCGCCGACGCGGACCGGGACCGGGGTGGTGGCGAGCTGGGCGACGCCGGGCGCGGGGGCGGCCAGAGCGGCGCCGAGGCGGGCCAGCCGGGCGACCAGCTCAGGGCTGCCGGGGGCCACCGGCGCGGCGGCGGCGAGCAACCGCCGCGCGGCCTGCCAGCGCCGCACGGCCTGCCGGTGAAGGGCGAGCGCCTGCCTGTACGCCGTCTCGAGCCTGCCCACCGTCCGCCCTCCGACGCCGTCGCGGTGCCGATCGAGGGAACCCTAACGGACGCGCGCCGACCCGGCACGGTACGCGATCCGCGCGCAGGGTTGGTCCACTGTTCACCGGACGGCAGCCGTTCCCGCCGGCCGCCGTTCCCCCGGCCCGGATTGCCTGCTCTCCATAGGTAAGTGAACAGGAAGGCGACGACGTGACCTCCTCCCCCATCTCCCGCCGGGCCCTGCTGGGCACCGGCGCGGCCGCCGGCCTCGGCATCGTGGTGGCCGGCAACCTGGAAGCGATCGCGGGGCCGGTGGCGGCCCGGGCCGCCACCCGCCCGGCGGTCGGCTACGGCGAACTTGTCCCGGACCCGGCCGGCCTGCTGGCCCTGCCGCCCGGCTTCTCGTACACCATCGTGGCGCAGGCGGGCGTGACCGTGCTGGAGTCCGGCCACCTGACCCCGAGCGACGCCGACGGCACCGGTTGCTTCCGCAGCCCGAACGGCTCCGTGCTGGTCAACAACCACGAGATCGGCGGCGGCGAGCCGTACGGGGTGCCGGCGCTGGCCGGGCTGACCTACGACTCGGGCGCCCAGGGCGGCACCACCACCATCGAGGTGGACGGGCAGGGCCGGCGGCTGCGCGAGTACGTCAGCGTGGCCGGCACGCACAACAACTGCGCCGGCGGCATCACCCCGTGGGGCACCTGGCTCACCTGCGAGGAGACCGAGCAGCGGGCGGGCGGGAAGTTCCTGAAGAACCACGGGTACGTGTTCGAGGTAGACCCGCACGACCGGGCCGCCAACCAGAACCCGGTGCCGCTGAGGTTCCTCGGCCGCTACGCGCACGAGGCGGTGGCCGTGGACCCGTACACCCACTCGATCTACCTGACCGAGGACGCGGGCGGCCCGAACGGCCTCTACTTCCGGTGGACGCCGCCGGCCGGCTTCCGGGGCGGCAAGGGCGCGCTGCGGGCCCTCGCCGAGCGCCCGGACGGCGACACCGCGGGCAGCCTGCAGGCGATGACCTGCTTCCGGGGCGACGAGCACGTCGCCGACCTGGCCGAGGCCACCACCCCGGGCACCCGCTACAAGGTGGAGTGGGTGGACGTGCCGGACCGGGACGCGAAGACCGTCTCGGTGCGCAAGCAGTTCACCGACGCGCAGGTGACCCGCAGCCGCAAGCTGGAGGGCGCCTGGTGGGCCGACGGCGGCGCGTACTTCGTGGCCAGCTTCGCGCGGCACAGCGATGGCAGCGTCAACGAGCACGACGGCCAGGTCTGGTTCTACGACCCGCGGACCGAGTCGGTCACCCTGAAGACCATCTTCGGGGTGAACACCGACCCGGAGGCGGACAACGGCAACTACGACGGCCCGGACAACATCACCGTGTCGCCGTACGGCGGGGTGATCCTGGCCGAGGACGGCGAGGGCGTGTCGCACCTGGTCGGGGTGACCGAGCCGGGCAAGGCCTACCCGCTGGCCCGCAACGAGCTGAACGACAGCGAGTTCACCGGCCCGACGTTCAGCGCCGACGGCACCATCCTGTTCGCCAACATCCAGACCCCGGGTTACGTCTTCGCGATCACCGGCCCGTGGGGCCGGCCGAGCAACGCGGACGTCGCGGCGTCCTGAGTGGTCCCGGTGGCCGGTGGTTCCCCGCGGGGAGCCGCCGGCCGCCGTCTGTCCGGGGTCACGCGCGACCGGCCCCGGCCTTGCGCGGTGTCAGCGGTGCGCGGCCGGAAAGCGCAGGCCGTCCAGGGCGATGGCCAGCACCCGGTCGCGCTGGGCCGGCTCGGGGAACTGGTACGCGGTGACCCCGCTGATCAGCCGCACCACGTCGTCGAAGCTGGCGTCCGGCCGGGCCACCCCGGCCTCCTGGGCGCGGCGCAGCAACGGCTCGCCCGCGGCGTAGATCTCGGTACGGCAGCTGCGGAACACCTCGGAGTCGTGCACCAGTTCCTCGGCGAGGGCCCGCTTGGTGGCGACGTACGCGACGAACCGGTTAAGCCAGGCGACCAGGGCGTCCCACGGTGGGAGGTCCGCCAGGTCGGCGGCGGATCGGCTGAGCGCGCGCACCTCCTCGACGTAGACCGCCTCGAACAGGTCACGCCGGCCGGGGAAGTTCCGGTAGAGGGTGCCGATGCCGACTCCGGCCCGCCGGGCGATCTCCTCCAGCGACGCGCCCGCACCACACTCGGCGAACACCTCCCGGGCGGCGGCGATCAACGCGTCGTAGTTGCGCCGGGCGTCAGCCCGCTTGGGACGCCGAGCAAGGGCCTCTCCCAGCTGCTCGCCGTTGGCCATGACGCGCGTCACCTCTCTCGCCTTGCAACCGGAGGCATCCCTCCGCTAGGTTAGTGGAGGCACCCCTCCGGAACTGACCGGAGCCCTGCCTCCGGATATGTTACTCCGGGCTTCCGGCCGGTATCAGCGCACCCGGACCGGCAGACCAGACAACCCGCCCACGAGCCGCGTCATGCCCGCAACCCGGCGCGACACCCTCCGCTCCCGCCGCCGGCGCACTGCCGCTCCGGCCCGGCGAGCCGCCCGGTCCGCGTGACCCGGCCACCGCGCTCCACCCGACCTCAGACCGACCGGGCGGCCGACCGCCGCCCGCGGCAGACCATTCCCCTCGTACGCGAAACGGGAGTCCTTCCGTGATTGACACCATCCGACGCGACTCGCGTCGGCTGACCTTCCTCGTCCTCGCGGCCGGCGCCGGCTTCTTCGCGATGCTCCAGTCGCTGATCACCCCGGTGCTGCCCACCATCCAGCACGACCTGCACACCTCCCAGAACACCGTGACCTGGGTGCTGACCGCCTACCTGCTCTCCGCGTCGATCTTCACGCCGGTCCTCGGCCGGATCGGCGACATGGTCGGCAAGGAGCGGACGCTGGTCGTCTCCCTCGCCGCGCTCGCGCTCGGCTGCCTGCTGGCGGCCGTCGCGCCCAACATCGGCGTACTCATCGCCGCCCGGGTCGTCCAGGGCATCGGCGGCGCCGTCTTCCCGCTCTCGTTCGGCATCATCCGGGACGAGTTCCCCGCCGCACGGGTGAGCTCGGCGGTCGCGGCGATCTCGGCGATCGTCGCCGCCGGCGGCGGCCTCGGCGTCGTGCTGGCCGGCCCGATCGTCGCCACCGTGGGGTACCGCTGGCTGTTCTGGATCCCGATGGTCGTCGTCGGGCTCACCGCGCTCGCGGCGAACCGGTTCGTGCCGGAGTCGCCGGTCCGTACGCCGGGCCGGATCAACTGGGGGGCAACCCTGCTGCTCTCCGGCTGGCTGGTGGCGCTGCTGCTGCCGGTCAGCAAGGGCACCGTCTGGGGCTGGACCTCCGGCCGGGTGACGGGCCTGCTGCTGCTCGCCGGCGTACTGCTGGTCGGCTGGCTGGTGGCCGAGACCCGCGCCACCAACCCGCTGATCGACATGCGGATGATGCGCCTGCCCGGGGTGTGGACGACGAACCTGGTCGCCCTGCTCTACGGCGGTTCGATGTTCGCCGTCTACGCCTTCCTGCCGCAGTTCGTGCAGATCCCGACCAGCGCCGGATACGGCTTCGGCGCCAGCGTCACCCAGGCCGGGCTGCTGATGCTGCCGATGCTGGTCGGCATGTTCGTCGCCGGCATCGCCGCCGGACGACTGCAGGCCCGGTTCAGCGCCAAGGCACAACTGGCGACCGGTGCGGTGTTCAACGTGCTCGCCTCGGCCATGCTGACCGTCGCCCACGACACCCGCTGGGAGATCGGCGTGGCCGGCGGGCTGGTGGGACTGGGCATCGGGCTGGCGTTCGCCTCGATGGCCAACCTGATCGTGGCCACCGTGCCGCCCGGGCAGACCGGCGTGGCGACCGGCATGAACGCCAACATCCGCACCATCGGCGGTGCGATCGGCGCCGCGGTGGTCAGCGGCGTGATCACCGCCCACCCGCAGGCCGGCGGGCTGCCCCGCGAGGCCGGCTTCACCATGGGCTTCCTGCTGCTCACCGGCATCTCGCTGGCCGCCGCCGTGGCCGCCCTGATCGTCCCCTCCGGCCGCCGGGCGGTACGCGGACAGCGCGGTTCGCTGTCGACGCGCAGCGCCGAGCCCGAGCTGACCGGTGAACTCGCGACGGCGGGACGCTGATCCGCCGCGCCGGCGCGCAGCCGAAGTCCGCGGCGAAGATCCGGCCGACACATCAACTCCTGGACCGCTGACCGCGGCCGGGGCCCGCTCCGACACCTCGGGAGCGGACCCCGGCCGCGGGCCGGGTCAGCTGGTCGCCGGCACCCGTGACGCGGCCACCGGCGCCCCGGGCCGCCTCGAGCGCCCGGATGTGCCGGTACGCGAACCACAGCGGCGGGAACGCGCCGACGGCGAAGGAGAGGTCGACCAGCGTCCAGAACCAGGGGATGTCCCGGACCGGCCCGCAGATCAGCGCCAGCGGCACGATCCCGGCGCAGGCGATCATGCCGAGCTGGACCACCCAGACGTTGCGCACCGGGTCGCGCAGCGGCCCCCAGAAGGCCACCGCCAGCACCAGGTGGGCGAAGGCCAGCCAGTCGGTGCCCCGAACGGGTCGTACCCGGGCACGAAGATCATGACCTCGCTCACCCGGAGGAGGGGTACCTCACCGACCCGCTGGTGAGGCGCCGGCCAGCACCGCCGGAGCCGCACCGGACAACGCTGCCGGAGCCGCGCCGGACAGCACCGTCGAGGGCGCACCGGCCACCGGGGCCCGGGACGGAGCGGGCAGCGCCGCCGGCCGGGGCAGCGCCGCGTGGCGGGCGGCGCCCAGCCCGACGCTGGCCGGGCGGACGACGCGGGCGGCCCTGGCCACGACCCGGCGGCGGACGGCGGGCGCGGCCAGCGCCAGGGTGAACCGGCGCTCGCGCAGCCGGTCCAGGGCCACGCCGGCCACGACGGTGGCGACGGCGGTGACCGTGCCGGCGAGCACCAGGGTCTGCCGGGGTCCGACGTACTCGGCGAGCCAGCCGAGCAGTGGCGCGCCGACGGCGGCGGAGACCGAGCCGGTGACCGCCAGGGCGGCCAGCACCCGGCCGCGCATGGCGTACTCGGTGTCGAGCTGGGCGCGGGCGCCGACCGTGGTGTCGATGACCACCGCGGCGGCCGCCACGGGGAGGATCACCGCGGCGAAGCCCAGGGTGCCCGGGGCCAGCCCGGCGACGATCTGCAGGCTGCTGGCGAGCAGGCCGGCCCCGACCAGCATGCCGTAGCCCAACTCCCGGCGGCGGGCCGCGACGAGGGCACCGACCACCGTGCCGACGGCGAAGACGGTGGAGAGGAAGCCGTACCCGGACGCACCGCCGCGCAGCGGCCCGTCGCTCATCGCCGCCATGGTCACCTGGTAGTTGCGGCCCAGGCTGCCGAGCACGAACGACAGCGCCAGGGCGACCAGCACCACGGGCTGGCGCAGCAGGTAGCGGAAGCCGGCCCGGATGCCGCCGTCCGCCGGCGCCGCGTCGGCCGCCGCCGGCTCGCCGGTGTGCCGCTCCCCCTCGCGTACGGCGAACAGGGCGACGACGACCGCGACGAAGCTGGCGGAGTTGACGGCGAAGAGCAGCGCGGGGCCGACGGCGGCGACCACGACGGCGCCCAGGCTCATGCCGAGGATGCGGCCCGCGGAGTTGGTGAGCGAACCGAGCGCCAGCGCGTTGCCGAGGCTCTCCCGGTCCACCAGGGTTGACGCCCAGCGGCCCATCACCGGGCCCTCGATCGCCGACACCGCCCCGGTGACCAGCGAGATCGCGTAGATCGCCGGGAGACCGCCGGTGCCGGTGATGGCCACCACGGCCAGCCCGGCGGCGAGGGCCGCGTGCGCCGCCTGGGCGACGATCAGCAGCGGTTTGGCCGGCACCCGGTCGGCCAGCGCGCCGCCCCAGACGCTGAGCACCAGCGTGGGCAGCGCCTGGAGCAGGACGGTGAGCCCCATGGAGGTGGCGGATCCGGTTTTCGCCAGCACGTACCAGTTGACCCCGAGGACCTGCATCCAGGTCCCGATGATCGATACGAACCCGGCGCCGGCCCAGATCCGGTAGTTGCGGTGGCGCAGCGCGGCGAACGTGGCGCCGAGGGCCATGAGATTCCCCGTCCAGACGGTGACACGACGAAGCCGGACCCCGCAGGTCCGGCCGGTGGACAAGTCTGACAGCGTTTAAACCTATTTGCGCATTCCGTGAGGAGGCTCACCACCGCCCGGCACCCCTGCGCCGAAGCGCGAACGCCGACGTGAGGTGTCCGACGGGTCAGGACATCCCCACGTCGGCGATCCGACGTCGGTCGGGGTCAGCGGGCCGCGAGGGGCTGCTGGGCCGGGTCCACCGGCGCGGGCAGCTCGCCCACCCCGCCCAGGTACGCGTGGATGGCCGCGGCGGCGGCCCGCCCCTCGGCGATCGCCCAGACGATCAGCGACGCACCCCGGTGCATGTCCCCGGCGACGAAGACCCCGTCGACGTCGGTCTGCCAGTTGGGGCGGGCGTCCACCGCGCCGCGGCCGTTGCGGACCACCCCGAGCTGGGCCAGCAGCGGCTGCTCCTCGGTGCCGTCGAAGCCGATCGCCAGCAGCACCAGGTCGGCCGGGAGCTCCCGCTCGGAGCCGGGCAGCACGGTGACGGTCCGCCGGCCCTCCCGCTTCTCCACGGTCACCTCGGCGATGCGGACCGCCGTCACCTGGCCGGTGCCGTCGTCGACGAACTCCTGCACCGCCACGGCGAAGACCCGCTCCCCGCCCTCCTCGTGCGCCGGGTAGTTGCGCAGGATCCACGGCCACGTCGGCCACGGGTCCCGGGCGGCGTCCCGGCCGGCCGGCGGCTCCGGGTAGAGGTCGAGCTGGTGGACGCCGGCCGCCCCCTGCCGGTGGGCCACACCGAGGCAGTCGGCGGCGGTGTCACCACCGCCGATGATCACCACGTGCTTGCCGGCCGCGTCGATCGGCGTGCCGTCCGGGAGCACGGCCGGCGGCTGCCGGCCGTCCCCGGCCGCCGCGACGCTGGGCTGGCCGGCAGCCGCCGCGGCGACGGCGCGGTTCGCCGCCACCAGGTGCGCCATCGCCTGGTGTACGCCGCGCAGCGCCCGGCCCGGGGTCTCCGGGGTGTCCCGGCCCTGCAGCGCGCCGCAGGCGAGCAGCACCGCGTCGTGCTCGGCGCGCAACTCCTCCGCGGTCACGTCGACGCCGACGTTCACCCCGGTCCGGAAGCGCACCCCCTCGGCGGAGAGCTGGGCCAGCCGCCGGTCGATGTGCCGCTTCTCCAGCTTGAAGTCGGGGATGCCGTACCGGAGCAGGCCGCCGAGCGCGTCGTCCCGCTCGTACACGGTGACGTTGTGCCCGGCGCGGGCGAGCTGCTGCGCGGCGGCGAGCCCGGCGGGGCCGGAGCCGACCACGGCGACCGACCTGCCGGTCGGGGCCGGCACCGGGCGGGGGCGCAGCCCGCCGCGGGCCACCGCCGCGTCGGCGATCTCCACCTCGACCTGCTTGATGGTGACCGGCTGCTGGCCACCGAGGCCGAGCACGCACGCCGCCTCGCACGGCGCCGGGCAGAGCCGGCCGGTGAACTCGGGGAAGTTGTTGGTGGCGTGCAGCGACTCCACCGCGGCGTCCCAGTTGCCGGTGCGGACCAGGTCGTTCCAGTCCGGGATGCGGTTGCCCAGCGGGCAGCCGTCGTGGCAGAACGGGATGCCGCAGTCCATGCACCGGGTGGCCTGCTCGCGGATCAACTCCTCGCCGGCCTGCGGGTACACCTCCCGCCAGTCCATGATCCGCACCGGCACCGGGCGGCGCGCGGGCAGCCGCCGGTCGTAGCGCAGGAAACCGTTGGGGTCAGGCACGAGCCACCTCCTGGGCGACCGCCCGCGGGGCGGGCGGCACCGGCGCGGCGAGGGCACTCATCACCGCGTCGTCGATGTCGTGGCCGGCGGCTTCGGCGGCCCGCATGATCTCCAGCACCCGGCGGTAGTCCCGGGGCACCACGGCGGTGAACTCCTCCACCGCCTCCGGCCAGCGCTTGAGCAGCTCCTCGGCGACCGCCGAGTCGGTCTCGGCGAAGTGCCGCTGGACCAGCTCGTGCAGCCGGTCCCGCTCCTCCTCGCGCAGCGGCGACAGGTCGACCAGCTCGGTGTTGACCATCCGCCGGTCGAGCCGGTGCACGAACGCGGCGCCGCCGGACATGCCGGCGGCGAAGTTGCGCCCGGTCGAGCCCAGCACCACCACCGTGCCGCCGGTCATGTACTCGCAGCCATGGTCGCCGACGCCCTCGACGACGGCCACCGCGCCGGAGTTGCGCACCGCGAACCGCTCGCCGACCCGGCCGCGCAGGAACACCTCGCCGCCGGTCGCGCCGTACAGGATGGTGTTGCCGGCGATGATCTGGTCCTCGGCCCGCTCCCCCGGCCCGGCCGCGTCGTCCACGAACGGCGCGACGACGTCCGGGCGGACGACGATCCGGCCGCCGGAGAGGCCCTTGCCGAGGTAGTCGTTGGCGTCGCCGTGCAGGCGCAGGGTCACCCCGGGCGGCAGGAACGCGCCGAACGACTGGCCCGCGGTGCCGTGCAGCAGGAACTCGATGGTGTCGGCGGGCAGGCCGGCGCCGCCGAAGCGGCGGGTCACCTCGCCGCCGAGCATCGCGCCGACGCTGCGGTGCTCGTTGCGGACCGCCACCTGGACCCGGACCGGGGTGCCGTCCCGCAGCGCCGGCCCGGCCAGCGCGATGAGCTCGTTGTCCAGGGCCGCCGCCAGGCCGTGGTCCTGGGCCCGGATCCCCCGTCGGGCCGCGCCCTCGGGCAGCTCCGGCAGGTGCAGGACCCGGCTGAGGTCGAGGCCATGGCCCTTCCAGTGGTCGACGGCCGGAAGGACGTCGAGCAGCTCCGTGTGCCCGATGGCCTCCTCGATGCTGCGGAAGCCGAGCTCGGCCAGGTAGCCCCGGACCTCCTCGGCGAGGAAGAGGAAGAAGTTCTCCACGAACTCCGGCTTGCCGGTGAAGCGCTCGCGCAGCACCGGGTTCTGGGTGGCGATGCCGACCGGACAGGTGTCCAGGTGGCAGACCCGCATCATCACGCAGCCCTCGACGATCAGCGGGGCGGTGGCGAAGCCGAACTCCTCCGCACCGAGCAGCGCCGCGACCAGCACGTCCCGGCCGGTCTTGAGCTGGCCGTCGACCTGCACGGTGACCCGGTCGCGGAGCTTGTTGAGCAGCAGCGTCTGCTGCGCCTCGGCCAGACCCAGCTCCCACGGGGTGCCGGCGTGCTTCAGCGAGTTGAGCGGGGACGCGCCGGTGCCGCCGTCGTGGCCGGAGATCAGGATGACATCGGCCTTGAGCTTGGCCACGCCGGCCGCGACCGTGCCCACGCCGACCTCGCTGACCAGCTTGACGTGCACCCGGGCGGCCGGGTTGACGCACTTCAGGTCGTGGACGAGCTGGGCCAGGTCCTCGATGGAGTAGATGTCGTGGTGCGGCGGCGGGGAGATCAGGCCGACCCCTGGGGTGGCGTGCCGGGTACGGGCGATCCACGGCCAGACCTTGTTGCCGGGGAGCTGGCCGCCCTCGCCGGGCTTGGCGCCCTGGGCCATCTTGATCTGCAGGTCGTCGGCGTTGACCAGGTATTCGCTGGTCACGCCGAACCGGCCGCTGGCGATCTGCTTGACCGCCGAGCGCCGCTCGGGGTCGTGCAGCCGCTCGACGTCCTCGCCGCCCTCGCCGGTGTTGGACTTGCCGCCGAGGCGGTTCATCGCGATGGCGAGGGTCTCGTGCGCCTCGGCCGAGATCGACCCGTACGACATGGCGCCGGTGGCGAACCGCTTGACGATCTCGCTGGCCGGCTCCACCTCCTCCAAGGGCACCGCCGGGCGTACGCCGGTGCGCAGGGTGAACAGGCCGCGCAGCGAGCCGGCCCGGGCGGCCAGCTCGTCGACCTTGGCGGTGTACTGCCGGAAGATGTCGTACTGGCGGCTGCGGGTGGCGTGCTGCAGCAGGAAGACCGTCTCCGGGTTGAACAGGTGCAGCTCACCCTCGCGGCGCCACTGGTACTCGCCGCCGACCTCCAGCCGGTCCGAGGGCTGCGCCCCGGGGGCCGGCCAGGCGAGGCCGTGCCGGGCGGCCACTTCGGCGTGGATCTCGGTCAGCCCGATGCCGCTGATCGTGCTCGGGGTGCCCCGGAAGTAGCGCTCGACCAGCCGGGTGTCCAGACCGACCGCCTCGAAGACCTGCGCGCCACAGTACGACGAGACCGTCGAGATGCCCATCTTGGACATGATCTTCAGGACGCCCTTGCCGAGCGCCTTGACGTAGTTGCGGACGGCCTTCTCCGGGTCGACGCCGACCAGCGCCCCAGCGGCCTTCATTCGGTCCGGAGCGCCGCCAGGCGGCGCGGAGGCCGAATTATGGCCGTTCAAGATCATGTCCTCCACCGACTCGAAGGCCAGGTACGGGTTGACCGCCGCCGCGCCGTACCCGATCAGCACGGCCGCGTGGTGCACCTCCCGGCAGTCGCCGGACTCCACGATCAGCGCCACCTGGGTCCGCGTCTGCTCGCGCACCAGGTGCTGGTGCACCGCCGCGGTGAGCAGCAGCGACGGGATCGGGGCCAGGTCGGCGTTGGAGTCCCGGTCGGACAGGACGAGGATGCGCACCCCGTCCTCGATCGCCTCGGAGACGTGCCGGCAGATCTCGGTGAGCCGGGCCCTGATGCCGGCCCCGCCGTCGCGGACCCGGTAGAGCCCGGAGACCCGGACCGCCTTGAAACCGGGCAGGTCGCCGTCCTCGTCGATGGAGAGGATCTTGGCCAGCTCGTCGTTGTCGATCACCGGGTACGGCAGCACGATCTGCCGGCAGCTCGCCGGTCCCGGGTCGAGCAGGTTGCCCTCCGGCCCGATGGTGGACGCCAGGCTGGTCACCAGCTCCTCCCGGATGGCGTCCAGCGGGGGGTTGGTGACCTGGGCGAAGAGCTGGTGGAAGTAGTCGTAGAGCAGCCGCGGCCGGGTGGACAGCGGGGCGATCGGGGTGTCGGTGCCCATCGAGCCGATCGGCTCCGCGCCGCTGCGGGCCATCGGGGCGAGCAGGATCTTCAGCTCCTCCTCGGTGTAGCCGAACGTCTGCTGCCGGCGGCGCACCGAGTCGTGGGTGTAGACGATGTGCTCACGCGGCGGCAGCTCGTCCAGCTCGATCAGGCCGGCGTGCAGCCACTCGTCGTACGGCCGGGCGGCGGCCAGCTCGGTCTTGATCTCGTCGTCCTGGACGATCCGGCCGTTGACCGTGTCGACCAGGAACATCTTCCCCGGCTGGAGGCGGCCCTTGGCCACCACGGTGGCCGGGTCGAGGTCGAGCACGCCCGCCTCGCTGCCCAGCACCACCAGGCCGTCGGCGGTACGCCACCAGCGGCCGGGGCGCAGCCCGTTGCGGTCGAGCACCGCGCCGACGATCTCGCCGTCGGTGAAGGCGACCGAGGCGGGGCCGTCCCAGGGCTCCATCAGGCTGGCGTGGAAGCGGTAGAAGGCGCGCTTGTCGGCGCGCATGTCCGGGTCGTTCTCCCACGCCTCGGGGATCATCATCAGCACCGCGTGCGGCAGGCTCCGTCCGGCCAGGTGCAGCAGCTCGAGGACCTCGTCGAAGTTGGCCGAGTCGGAGGCCTCGGGGGTGCAGACCGGAAAGACCCGGCGGATGTTGCCGGGGAGGTTCCCGCTGCGCAGCAGCGCCTCGCGGGCCTGCATCCAGTTCCGGTTGCCGCGGATCGTGTTGATCTCGCCGTTGTGCGCGATGAACCGGTACGGGTGGGCCAACGGCCAGGACGGGAAGGTGTTGGTGGAGAACCGCGAGTGCACCAGGGCGATCGCGCTGACCACCCGCTCGTCGGTCAGCTCCGGGTAGAACTCCGGGAGCTGGTCCGGGGTGAGCATGCCCTTCCACACCATGGTCCGGCCGGACAGCGACGGGAAGTACGCCGGCACGCCCCGCTCGGCGGTCTCCCGCTCGGCCTGCTTGCGCACGCAGAACGCCACCCGGTCCAGCTCGAGCCCGCTCAGCGGGGAGCCGGCCGGACCGGCGGGCGAGTCGGTGAGCCGGTGCGCGGCGAGGAAGAGCTGCCGGACCCGGGGCATCGCCGCGAGGGCGGTCTCGCCGAGGCCGGCCGGGTCGGTCGGGACGTCCCGCCAGCCGAGGACGTCGGCCCCCTCGACCAGCGCGTACTTCTCCACCACCTGGCGGGCGCGGGCCTCGGCGGCGTCGTCGTCGGGAAGGAAGACCAGGCCGGTGGCGTACTGACCCGCCGGCGGCAGGGCGAAGTCGACGACCGCGCGAAGGAACGCGTCCGGCACCTGGATCATGATCCCCGCGCCGTCACCGGTGTTGTGCTCCGCGCCCCGGGCACCCCGGTGGTCCAACCGGCAGAGCGCCCCGAGGCCGTTGACGACGACCTCGTGCGACCGGCGTCCGTGCAGGTCGGCCACGAAGGCCACGCCGCACGCGTCGTGCTCGTGCGCGGCGTCGTACAGCCCCGCGTGCGGGGCCGGCTGGGGGCTGAGAGGGTACGGAAAGGCCACCGGGCCTCCTGTCGTCACTCAGGTTGGATCATGGTCGGGACGACGTCGGCCCTACGTGGGTTTTATTGAGTCTACGTTAGGGCGTCCGGCGCAAGGCCAGTTCAGATTGATCACACTTCCAGCATCTGGGACGTGTAGTCTCGCGCGGTGGATGTCGTACGCGCTGACGTGCTCGACCGGTTGGAGCGGTTCTACGACGCGGTGCCCCGGGACGCGGCCCGTGCGGAGGAGTACGGGCCGCTGGTGCTGTTCGTCCGGGACGGCGCCGGATGGCCGTTCTACGCCCGCCCCCGGCTCGACGCGACCGAGCCGCCCTCGCTCGCCGACGTGACCGCGGTCCGGGCCCGCCAGCGGGAGCTGGGCCTGCCGGAGGCGTTCGAGTGGGTGCACGAGGTCACCCCTGAGCTGCTCGCCGTGGCCCGCTCGGCGGGGCTGTCGGTGCTGGAGGCACCACTCATGGTGCTCGACCCGGCACGCCTGCCCGATCCGATGACGCTCAGCGACGTACCGGTGCGGATCCTCGACCCGGCGGACCCCGGCTTCGCGGCCGACGTGGCAGTCCGACGGGCCGTCGCGGCGGTCGGCTTCTCCAACGGCGGCACCGCGCGCGGCGAGGCCGGCCCGGCCGAGCGGGACGCGGCGGTCGCGCGCCTGGACGTGGTCGCGCTGGAGGAGGAGGCGGTCCGGATCGCCGACGGCCGGCGCATCTCCGTGCTCGCCGATATCCCCGAGCAGGGAGCGCTGGCCAGCGGGATGGCGATGCGGGTCGACGACGTGGCGGAGATCGCCGGGGTGGCCACCCTGCCGCTGGCCCGCCGGCGGGGCCTCGGGGCGGCGGTCACCGCCACCCTCGCCCACGAACTGCTCGCGGCCGGCACCGACCTGGTCCTGCTCTCCGCCGGCAGCGAGGAGATCGCCCGGGTCTACCTGCGGGTCGGCTTCCGCCGCGTCGGCACCGCCTGCATCGCCGAACCGGCCGCCCTGATCGGCTGAGCCTCGCCAGCCCCGCGGGTCAGGCGGGCGGGTGCCAGGAGGCGGCGGCCGCCGCCGCGGTGTTGCGCAGCCGGGGGCTGATCGTGCCGAGGGCGGCGTCACGGGCGCGCAGCGCCAGCCGCCCCCGGGTCTGCAGCACCGCCGCCATCCGACGGGTCTGCCGCACCATGGTCGCCGCGCGGGGCCGGCGCACCCGGTCGTACGCGGCCACCGCGTCGGGGAGCCGGGACTCGCGCAGCAGCGAGGAGAGGGTGGCCGCGTCCTCGAAGGCGAGGCAGGCGCCCTGCCCGAGGTGCGGCGGCATGGCGTGCGCGGCGTCGCCGAGCAGCACCACCCCGCCCGGACCGGCCGGGAAGCCGTACGCCCGGGGCAGCGGCCGCAGCTCGCGGATCTCCTGCTGCACCAGGTCCGCCGGGTCGGTGGCGTCGAGCAGCTCGGCGATCGGGGCGGGCCAGCCCGCGTACCAGCGCTTCAGTAGGGCGAGCTGGGTCTCCGGCGGCTCCGGGCGAGGCGCTCCGGCGGCCGTGGCCACCCAGTAGACGCCGCCCCGGCTGGACCCGCCAGCCGCGCCGCGCTCACCGAGCGAGGCGGCCACGAAGCGGTAGCCCGCGCCGAGCACCTCCCTGCCCACCTGCTGCTCGGCGGCGAGCCGGGGCACCCGGTACCAGGGGATCACCGCCCGCCAGGCGGCGCAGCCGGAGCTGACCACCGCCGCCTCGGGCGCGAGCTGGCGGCGGATCTCGCTGTCGGTGCCGTCGGCGGCAACCACCAGGTCGGCCTCGATGGTGTGCCGGCCGTCGCCGACCGCCGGACGCTCCCCGGAGACCGCGCGCACGGTGCGCACGGTCACCCCGGTACGCAGCTCGACCCGGTCGCCCAGCCCGGCGATGAGCGCGTCGTGCAGGTCCTCCCGGTGCACCACGACCGGCATCCGCTCGGCCGGGGTGGGGCGGGGCTGGACCAGCCAGTGCCCGTCGGGGCGGCGTACCCCGCCGTCGGGCAGCGGGGTGGCGATCGCGTCCAACCCGGCGCCGAGCCCGAGGGCGCGCAGCGCGCGTACCCCGTTGGGCCAGAGCACGACGGCGGTCGGCTCCGGGCGGACCCGGTCGGCCCGTTCGAGGAGGGTGACCCGCCACCCGGAGCGGGCCAGCACCCCGGCCACCGCCAGCCCGCCGAGGCCGGCGCCGACCACCACCGCGGTACGCACGACTCCCCCGCTCAGCTGTCCCGGTCGGCGGGGCGGGCGCCGGCGGCGCCGGCCCGGTCGTCCTCGGCAGGCGTTGCCGGGGCGCCGGCGTCCCGGTCGCCGGCCGGCGCGGCGGTCGCGTCGCCGGCCGCGGCCTCGGACCGGGCCTCGGCGTCCGCGCCGGGCTCAGCGGCGTCCGCGGCCGGCTCCTCGTCGGGGACCGCCCCCGTCTCCCGGTACGCGCGGAATTGCTCCTCGGTCACCACCCGGTAGCCCTCCGGCGCGACCGCCCGCGGACCGGCCTCCCGGGCGGCGAGGTCGACCTGTGACACGTCGCCGCCGGCCGGCGGCACCGGGGCGGCCGGGACGCCGACCGGGACCAGGTACTCCCGGGGACCACGGACCCGCACGAAGTAGACCAGGGCGCCGAGGAAGACCAGCGCCGCGGTCCACACGTTGAGCCGGAGGCCGAGGATGTGGTTGGCCTCGTCGGTGCGCATCAGCTCGATCCAGAACCGACCCGCGGTGTAGCCCATCACGTAGAGGGCGAAGGCGCGGCCCCGGCCGAACCGTAGCTTCCGGTCGAGGAAGAAGACCAGGGCGGCGACGCCAACATTCCAGAGCGCCTCGTAGAGGAAGGTCGGGTGGTAGAGCCCGGGCTGGAGGACCGGGTTGCCGGCGTCGTCACGCAGCGCGTGGCCGGGGTTGTCCGGGTCCATCACGTGCACCTCGAGCCCCCAGGGCAGGCCGGTGCGGCCGCCGTAGAGCTCGTTGTTGAACCAGTTGCCGAGCCGGCCGACCGCCTGGGCCAGCGGCAGGCCCGGGGCCAGCGCGTCAGCCACCACGCCCAACGGGATGCCGAGCTGCCGGGCCGCGATCCAGGCGCCGATCGCCCCGCCGGCGACCGCACCCCAGATGCCGAGCCCGCCCTCCCAGATGGCGAACGCCTTGAGCGGCTGGCCGTGCTCGCCGAAGTACTTCTCGGGCGAAGTGATCACGTGGTAGATCCGCGCGCCGACGATGCCGGCCGGCACCGCCCAGACCGCGATGTCGAGCACCGCGCCCGGGGCGACGCCGCGCTGGCGGAGCCGGCGCTCGGTGACCACGCAGGCCACCACGATGCCGACGATGATGCAGAGTGCGTACGCCCGGACCGGAACGGGTCCGAGCTGCCAGACGGCGGTGCTGGGGCTGGGCAGGGCCGCCAGTGGGGTCATCGGGGCGAGGGTCACGGGTCAACACGCTACCGCTGCCGACGGTGCTCGCGGCACCCCGGTCCGGTCGGGTTCGCGAGCCGCATGACTTGGGGTTTGCACCGCCGTAGGCTCTTTGTCCATGAGCGTGCTCCGCTGGGCGGTCGCCGCGGTCGTCGTCGACCAGGCCGGTCGGGTGCTGCTCTGCCGGCAGGCCGGCCCCGGCCGGCGCTGGGCGCTGCCCGGCGGGCGGCCGCGTCACGACGAGAGCCCGCTCGCCGCCGCCGGCCGCGAGATCCTCGCCGAGACCGGCTGGGAGGTCGACCTCGTCGACCTGGTCGGCCTCTACCGGCTCGGCGTGCCCGACGCTCCGCCGCCACCGGCCGGCCGCTGCGGCGCGCCGGCGGACGTGCTGGTCCACGTGTTCCGCGCCCAGGTCCGCGCCGACGGCCCGACCGCCACCCCGGTCGGCGGCTGCCAACTCGCCTGGCACCCGCCGGACGCGCTCCCCGACGCGCTGACCCCGACCACCCGGGCCGCCCTGGCCGACGCCCTCGCCGGCCGCTCCGGCGTGCTGCGCGAGCCGGCTGCGGAGACGTCCGCCGCCGCCGGCGCGGAGCCCACCGGCGGCGCGGAGCCCACCAGCGACACAGAGGCCACCAACGGCACAGAGGCCACCAGCGGCGCGGGCGCTCCCCCCGGTCAGCGCGCCGCCGGCACACTGCCGACCAGCCAGCGGTGACGCCCGACCCCGGGCGGTCGGAGCGGAGGCGACATCACTCGACGCGCCTGTGGAGCTGATGTCGTGAACGACTCACCCCGGCTGCGGCGGCCCTGTCCCCCGACGCGCCGCCGGACGGGACGTCGCGCCCGTCACCCGCGCCGACCTGGACCTTCCCGGCCACGGACCGGAGCGCACGCGGGCGGGGACGGGACCGCCGGGACCCGCGACGGCGCGACGTGATGTCGCAGACGACTCAGCTCGAAAGGAGCAGAACAGCGATGCCTCGGCCGACGCGGCGGCGCGCCACCGACGCCAGGGCCGGGCCCGCCGGTGCGGGACCAGGACCGGGTCAGCGGACCGGGTTGCGGACGCCCTCGGCGAGTTCGGCGCTCAGTGTCCGCAGGGCGGCCAGGCCGGCGGCCTGGTCCGGGGCGTCCAGCAGGCACCGGACCAGCGCGCTGCCGACGATGACGCCGTCGGCGTACCCGGCGACGGTGCCGGCCTGCGCGCCGGTGCCCACGCCCAGCCCGACGCCGACCGGCAGGTCGGTGACCTCGCGCAGCCGGGAGACCAGGATCGGGGCCGCCTGGGAGGTCTGCGCCCGGGCGCCGGTGACCCCCATGATGGCGGTGGCGTAGACGAAGCCACGGCAGTGCTCGACGGTCATCGCCAGCCGGGCGTCGGTGGACGACGGGGAGACCAGGAACGTGCGGTCCAGGCCGTACGCATCGGAGGCGGCCAGCCACTCGCCGGCCTCGTCCGGGATCAGGTCCGGGGTGATCAGGCCGGTGCCTCCGGCGGCGGCGAGGTCGCGGGCGAAGGCGTCCACGCCGTACTGCTCGATCGGGTTCCAGTAGGTCATGGTGACCACCTGGGCGCCGGTCGCCGCGACCGCCTCGACGATGCGCAGGGTGTCGGCCGTCCGCACGCCGCCGGCCAGGGCGATGTCGCTGGCCTTCTGGATGACCGGGCCGTCCATCACCGGGTCGGAGTACGGGATCTCCACCTCGATGACGTCCACGCCCGCCTCGACCATGGCCGTCATGGCGGCGATGCTGCCCTCGACGGTCGGGAAACCGGCCGGCATGCAGCCGACCAGGACGGCCCGCCCGTCGGCGCGTGCCTTGTCGAAGGCGACCCCGATCCGGCTCACGATCTCACTGCTCCTTGTCGAGGATGCCGAAGTAACCACCGGCGGTGTGCACGTCCTTGTCGCCCCGGCCGGAGAGGTTGACCACGATGACCGGCTCCCGGCCCAGCTCGGCGGCAAGCCGGGGGGCGATCTTCAGGGCGCCGGCCAGCGCGTGCGAGCTCTCGATCGCCGGGATGATCCCCTCGGTGCGGCAGAGCATCTCGAACGCGGCCATCGCCTCGTCGTCGTTGACCGGCAGGTACGTCGCCCGGCCGCTGTCGTGCAGCCAGGCGTGCTCCGGCCCGACGCCCGGATAGTCCAGGCCGGCCGAGATCGAGTGCGACTCGATCGTCTGGCCGTCCTCGTTCTGCAGCACGTATGTCCGGGTGCCGTGCAGCACGCCGGAGGAGCCGCCGGTGATGCTGGCCGCGTGCCGGCCGGTCTCGACACCCTCGCCGCCGGCCTCGAAGCCGTACAGCCGCACCCCGGTGTCGGGGACGAAGGCGTGGAAGATGCCGAGCGCGTTGGAGCCGCCACCCACGCAGGCCGCGACCGCGTCGGGCAGCGCGCCGGTGAGGTCGAGGCACTGCCGGCGGGCCTCCTCGCCGATGCCCCGCACGAAGTCCCGGACCATCTCCGGGAACGGGTGCGGACCGGCGGCGGTACCGATCAGGTAGTGGGTGTCGTCGACGTTGGCGACCCAGTCCCGCATCGCCTCGTTCATCGCGTCCTTGAGGGTCCGCGAGCCGGTGGTGACCGGGACGACGGTGGCGCCGAGCATCCGCATCCGGGCCACGTTGAGCGCCTGCCGCTCGGTGTCCACCTCGCCCATGTAGACCACGCACTCGAGGTCGAACAGGGCGGCGGCGGTGGCGGTGGCCACGCCGTGCTGGCCGGCGCCGGTCTCGGCGATCACCCGGGTCTTGCCCATCCGCTTGGTGAGCAGGGCCTGACCGAGCACGTTGCGCACCTTGTGCGCGCCGGTGTGGTTGAGGTCCTCCCGTTTGAGCAGGATCCGCGCCCCGGCCTTGGCGGAGAACCGCCGGGCCTCGTAGAGCCGCGAGGGGGTGCCCGCGTAGTCGCGCAGCAGGGCGTCGAACTCGGCGAGGAAGGTCTCGTCGGTCATCGCCTTGCGGTACGCCGCGTCCAACTCGTCCAGCGCGGCGACCAGCGCCTCGGGGACGAACCGGCCACCGAACCGGCCGAAGTGCCCGGCGGCGTCGGGGGCCTGGCGGGCTCCGGTCGAGGCGTCGACGCTCATCGCGGTGTCCTCTCCTCAGGTGTCGGGACCCGGCGCGGGTCAGCGCACCGGGCGGGGCGTGGCCGGGTGGTTACCGGCGTTGACCAGCTCGGCGACCGCCTCGCGGGGGCTCTTCTGGGTGACCAGGCCCTCGCCGACCAGGACCGCGTCGGCGCCCGCCGAGGCGTACCGGATGAGGTCGTGCGGGCCGCGCACGCCGGACTCGGCGATCTTGACGACGCGGCTCGGCAGGCCGGGCGCGATCCGCTCGAACACCGAGCGGTCGACCTCCAGGGTACGCAGGTCACGGGCGTTGACCCCGATCACCTGCGCGCCGGCCTCCAGGGCCCGGTCGGCCTCCTCCTCGGTGTGCACCTCGACCAGCGCGGTCATGCCGAGCGACTCGATCCGCTCCAGCAGCCCGACCAGCACGTTCTGCTCCAGCGCGGCGACGATCAGCAGCACCAGGTCGGCGCCGTGCGCCCGCGCCTCGTGCACCTGGTAGCTGGAGACCACGAAGTCCTTACGGAGCACCGGGATGTTCACCGCGGCCCGCACGGCGGCCAGGTCGTCCAGCGACCCGCCGAACCAGCGGCCCTCGGTCAGCACGCTGATCGCCCGCGCGCCACCGGCCGCGTAGTCGCCGGCCAGGTCGGCCGGGTCGGCGATCTCGGCCAGCCGCCCCTTGGACGGCGAGGAGCGCTTGACCTCGGCGATCACGGCCACGCCGGGCCGGCGCAGGGCCGCGTACGCGTCCAACGGCGGCGGTGCGGCGGCGGCCAGCTCCCGGATCCGCTCCAGCGGAACCTGCGCCTGGCGCCGTGCCACGTCCTCCTGGACGCCGGCCAGGATCTCGTCGAGCACGCTTGCGGACGCCGCCGAACCGGCGTCGTCCCCCTCCGCGTGCGCATGCTCAGCAGTCACCAACGGACTCCCCTCTCCGGGTGTCATGGGCCGATGCTAGGTGGCGTCACCTGGCGACAAGTCCCGGGGGTATGGCGCTCCTCACGAAATGGGCTGTGGCATGATGACCGACTTCCGGTGAACGCGGTGTCACGCAGCGCCACCGCGTCGATCGACCGCCGTCACCCGGGCGCGCCGCACGTGCCGGCCCCGACATCGACAGCCGCCCATGATTTATCTCACCACGCCTGCCCCGACCGCGCAGGACGGTGACGTTCCTCGATGCTGTGAGCAAGCTCAAGGACGAACGGCCCTGCCCAGGTCGTCCCGGCTGACGGACAGTTGACCTGCGTTTCACCACCGCGAAACGTGCGCCCGGGAGCATCGTCCTCGGGCAGACTCGACGAGGCGCCTGCCAACCGTCGCCAACGATCTCGTACGAGGTGACCATGAGCACCAACGGGCCGAACCAGACCATCGGCTTCACCACCATCTCCCGGACCGTCGCGTCGGTCGCCGTCGGCGTGGTGCACACCGTCGAACGCGCCATGGTCGGCGACGGCCGGATGCGGACCGCCCGCGGCAACGCCTGGGAGGCGGTCTGCGCCGACCGGGCCCGGGCCGCGCAGCGTCGTGAGCTGGACCGCCTGGTCGCCGAGCTGGCCACAGTCCGGGAGCTCCGCGACGCGCGGGACGTCACGCCGGTCAGCTGACCGTCGGGTCCTCGCCCCGGTCGAGCGCCTCCCAGGCGTCCCGGGTGCCCCGCTCGACCGCCGGCCGGTCCGTGCCGGCCGGGGCCGCCGAGCGGGCCGGTCGCTCGTACCGGGCGCCCATCGCCGGCCAGCCGCCACCGCGCAGCGCGGTGAGCGCTCCGCCGGCCGCCGCGACCAGCCCGCCGGCCAGCACCAGCGCCGGCCACTGCCGGCTCACCCCGCCCTCGAAGGGGGCGGTCAGGCCGTAGCCGGCGCCGGCCGCCACGGCCAGCCCGACCAGGGTCAGCAGGCCGCCCAGCAGGCGGCGGACGCGGCCCCGGGTGGCGAGCACCGCGCCCCCGCCGGCCAGCCCGACCAGGGCCAGCGCGGAGACCCAGGGCAGCAGGTCCGTACCGGTGCGGGCGTGCCGCGTGGGCGGCAGCGACCCCCGGGCGGTCAGCTCGACCGACCAGGTCCGGGTCACCGCCCAGAAGGCCAGTCCCGCGCCGGCCAGACAGAGCAGCACCGCGTACGTCAGCTCGCGCCGGCCACGTGCGGCGGGGGCGGCGGTCGGAGTCGGATCACTCATCGGGCCGGCCTCAGGGTCTCGGCAGCAGCGATGGCGGCGAGCACGGCGGCGGCCTTGTTCCGGGTCTCCTGGTCCTCGGCGGCGGGATCGGAATCGGCCACCACCCCCGCCCCGGCCTGCACGTAGGCCCGGCCGTCACGGATCAGCGCGGTCCGGATGGCGATCGCCATGTCCAGGTCGCCGCCGAAGCCGAAGTAGCCGACGGTGCCGCCGTAGAGGCCGCGCCGGACCGGCTCCAACTCCTCGATGATCTCCATGGCCCGCACCTTGGGCGCCCCGGAGAGGGTGCCGGCGGGGAACGTCGCGGCGAGCGCGTCGAAGGCGGTGCGGTCCGCGCGCAGCTCGCCGACCACGGTGGAGACGATGTGCATGACGTGGCTGTAGCGCTCGATGGTGGCGAACTCCGGCACCTCGACCGTGCCCGGGCGGCAGACCCGGCCCAGGTCGTTGCGGCCCAGGTCGACCAGCATGACGTGCTCGGCGCGCTCCTTCGGGTCGGCGAGCAGCTCGGCGGCGAGCCGGGCGTCGGCCTCCGGGGAGCCGCCGCGCGGCCGGGTGCCGGCGATCGGATGCAGCAGCGCCCGCCGCCGTCCGTCCGCGCCGGTGCTCACCTTGAGGTGCGCCTCCGGCGAGGAGCCGACGATGTCGAAACCGTCGAAGCGCAGCAGGTACATGTACGGGCTGGGGTTGGTGGTGCGCAGCACCCGGTAGACGTCGAGCGGGTCGGCCTGCGTCGGCCGCTCGAAGCGCTGGCTGAGCACGATCTGGAAGCACTCGCCGGCCCGGATCGCCTCCTTGGCCGCCTCCACCGCCTTCGGGTAGCCGCCCTCCGGCGTACGGCTGACCACGTCGCCGACCGGGGGCCGGGCGACCGTCGAGATCATGGGCGGAATCGGTCGGGACAGGGCGGTCGTCATCGCGTCCAGCCGCCCCACCGCGTGGTGGTAGGCCGCCGCGACCAGGGCCGCCCGGTCGGGGGCGTCGAGCGGCGGCAGCACCGCGTTGGCGACCAGGATCGCCGAGCCGTCGTAGTGGTCGAGCACCACCAGGTCGGTGGCGAGCATCATGCCCAGCTCGGGCACCTCGAGCTCGTCCTCGGTCAGCTCGGGCAGCCGCTCGAGGCGGCGGACCAGGTCGTACCCGAGGTAGCCGACCATGCCGCCGGTGAGCGGCGGCATGCCGCTGGCCGGATCCCAGCCCGGGCCGGCCAGGGCGGCGACGGTCTCCCGGAGCACCGCCACCGGGTCACCGGAGGCCGGCAGGCCGGCCGGCGGCTCACCGGCCCAGACCGCGGTGCCGTCCCGCTCGGTGAGGGTGGCGGCGCTGCGGACGCCGATGAACGAGTAGCGGGACCAGGCCATGCCGGCCGAGCCGACGCCCTGCTCGGCGGACTCCAGCAGGAAGGTGCCGGGGCCGCCGGCGAGCTTGCGGTAGACGCCGACCGGGGTCTCCGCGTCGGCGAGCAGCCGGCGGGTGACCGGCACGACCCGCCAGCGGGCCGCCAGGTCGGCGAAGGTGGCCTGGTCCGGGCTGACCGTGCCGTCCGTCATGAGGCCACCTCCGCGGAGCTGACCGGCAGTTCGGTGAAGAAGCAGGTGCGGTGCCCGGTGTGGCAGGCCGCGCCGACCTGGTCGACGCTGACCAGCAGGGCGTCGCTGTCGCAGTCCAGGGCCACCGAGCGGACGTACTGGTGGTGGCCGGAGGTGGCGCCCTTCACCCAGTACTCCTGACGGCTGCGCGACCAGTAGGTGGCCCGGCCGGTGGTCAGCGTGCGGTGCAGCGCCTCGTCGTCCATCCAGGCGACCATCAGCACCTCGCCCGAGTCGTGCTGGCGCACCACCGCGGCCACCAGGCCGTCCGGGGTGCGGCGCAGCCGGGCGGCGATGGCCGGGTCGAGGCGGGAGGGGCGGGCCGGGCCCGAGGCCACGGCGCCGCCGGAGCAGGCGGAGGCGCCGGTCACCGGCGCGTCAGAGGCGGGCACAGTGAGCCATTCTCCCGCACGCGGCCCCGGCACCGCCGACGTGTCCCGGGTGGCGGGCGCCGGCAGGTCCGGGGCGCGGCTCAGTCGCGCCCAGGTGGCGGTCCGGCCGGCCGTCGACCAGGGGAGGTCAGTGGCCGACTGTCCGCATTCCTGCCGCAGAGTACCGCTCCCCCGAGACCGACCCGGCTGGCACCGCGTCGCGGAGCCGGGCCTGCTGCTCCGGGGTCAGCCGGACGTCGGCCGCCGCCGCGTTCTCCTCCAGGTAGCGGACCCGCTTGGTGCCCGGGATCGGCAGGACGTCCTCGCCCTGGGCGAGCAGCCAGGCCAGCGCGGCCTGGGCCGGGGTGCAGCCGATCTCGGCCGCCACCTCGCGCACCGCCTCGGCCAGCTTCAGGTTGGCGTCGAGGTTGCCGTCGGCGAAGCGCGGGACGGTGCGCCGCCAGTCGTCGTCGGCGAGCTGCTCGCGGCTGGTGATCGCCCCGGTGAGCAGCCCCCGCCCGACCGGCGAGTACGCCACCAGGGACACCCCCAGCTCCCGGCAGGTGGCCAGCATCTCCGCCTCGACGTCCCGGGTGAACAGGGAGTACTCCATCTGCACCGCCGAGATCGGGTGCACGGCGTGCGCCGCGCGCAGCGTCGCCGGGTTGACCTCGGAGAGGCCGATCAGGCGTACCTTGCCGGCCTCGACGAGGTCGGCCATCGCGCCGACGGTCTCCTCGATCGGGTTCTCCGGGTTGCGCCGGTGCAGGTAGTACAGGTCGATGGTCTCCACCCCGAGCCGGCTCAGCGAGGCGTCGCAGGCCTGCCTCGCCCAGGCGGCGCTGCTGTCCACGTACGCGCCGGGGGTGCCGGTGCCGCCGAAGCTGTCGCCGGTGGTGCGGTTGCCGAACTTGGTGGCGAGGAAGACCTCGTCCCGCCGGGCCCGCACCACCGGGGCGAGTAGCCGCTCGTTCGCGCCGAAGCCGTACATGTCGGCGGTGTCGAGGTGGTTGACCCCGAGGTCGAGGGCCCGGTGCAGGGTGCGCGTCGACTCGGCGTCGTCCGCCCCGCCGTACGCGAAGCTCATGCCCATGCAGCCCAGGCCGATCGCCGAGACCTCGGGTCCGGTCGCGCCCACTCGTCGCCGGATCATGCCAGGTCCTCCTCTGCCCTGCGGTACGCGTCGATCTTGTGGTCGAGCACCTTGAGGTCCTCCTCCAGTTCGGCCATCCGGGCCAGCACCCGGGCCCGGTGCGCCTCGAAGAGCGCCCGCCGGGCGCCGAGCGTCCGGTCGCCCTGCCGGGCCAGCTCCGCGTAGCGGCGCATGTCCCGCACCGGCATCCCGGTCCGGCGCAGCCGGGTGAGCAGGAACAGCCACTTGACGTCGGACTCGGTGTAGCGCCGGCGGCCCGAGGAGTCCCGCCCGACCGGGGCGACCAGGCCCTCCTGCTCGTACCAGCGCAGCGTGTAGGTGGTCAGGCCGACCCGTTCCGCCGCCTCACCCACGGTGAGGCTCATCTCCCGCGTGCTGATGTCCACGAACCCCAGGCTTCCAGTTCGAGCGCACTCGAAGTCAACCGTTGCGCGGCGAACACCACTCAACTACCGTTGATTTCAACAGTTGATGAGTTTTCCGGAGGCGGGCATGGACGACGCGGTGTCGGTCCGGGACCTGGTGGTCGACCGGGGCAAGCGGCGGGTGCTCCAGGGCATCTCCTGCGCCGTGCCCCGGGGCACGGTCACCGGGTTGCTCGGGCCGAGCGGCAGCGGCAAGACCACCCTGATGCGCGCGATCGTCGGGGTGCAGACGGTCTCCTCGGGCACGGTCACCGTGCTCGGCAGGCCGGCCGGCGCGGCCGAGCTGCGGGACCGGGTCGGCTACCTCACCCAGGCGCCCAGCATCTACGCCGACCTGACGGTCCGGGAGAACGCGCGCTACTTCGCCGTGCTCCAGGGGCGGGGCCGGGCCGAGGCGGACCGCGCGGTGGCCGACGTCGGCCTGGCGGATGCCGCCGACCAGCTGGTCGGCAACCTCTCCGGCGGGCAGCGCAGCCGCGCCTCGCTGGCCTGCGCCCTGGTCGGCGACCCGGAGCTGGTCATCCTCGACGAGCCCACCGTCGGTCAGGACCCCGTGCTCCGGGCCGACCTGTGGGCCCAGTTCCACGCCATGGCCGCCGCCGGCACCACGCTGCTGGTGTCGAGCCACGTGATGGACGAGGCGGCCCGCTGCGACCGGCTGCTGCTGATCCGGGACGGCCGGCTGGTCGCCGACGACACCCCGGACACGGTCCGCTCCACCACCGGCGTGGACGACCTGGAACAGGCGTTCCTCCGGCTGATCCGCGCGAGCGAGCAGGAGGGGACCCGATGAACCCGCGCATCCTGACCGCCACCACCGGGCGGATCCTGCGCCAGCTCCGGCACGACAAGCGGACCGTGGCGCTGCTCGTCGTGGTGCCCACCGTGCTGCTCACGCTGGTCTATTACATGTTCGTCGACCAGCCCACCCCACCCGGACGGCCGAGTGTGTTCGACCAGGTGGCGCTGATCATGCTGGGCTTCTTCCCGTTCATCATCATGTTCCTGGTCACCAGCATCGCCATGCTGCGGGAGCGCACCACCGGCACGCTGGAACGGCTGCTCACCACCCCGCTGGCCAAGCTCGACCTGCTCTTCGGCTACGGCATCGCGTTCGGGCTGGCCGGCGTGGTGCAGTCGACGATCGCGTCGCTGGTGGCGTACCAGGTGTTCGGGTTGGACACCAAGGGCAGCCTCTGGCTGGTCGTCATGATCGCCGGGGTGAACGCGGTGCTGGCGGTGGCCCTCGGGCTGTTCTGCTCCGCGTTCGCCCGGACCGAGTTCCAGGCCGTGCAGTTCATGCCGGTCGTGGTCCTGCCGCAGTTGCTGCTCTGCGGGCTGTTCGTGCCCCGGGGCCAGATGGCCGGCTGGCTCCAGGCGATCAGCGACGTGCTGCCCCTGTCGTACGCCGTGGAGGCGCTCCAGGAGGTCGGCGCGCACGCCGATCCGACGGGGACGATGTGGCGGGACGTGGCGATCGTCGCCGGGGCGGCGGTGGCGGCCCTGGTGCTGGCCGCCGCGACGCTGCGTCGGCGCAGCGGGTGATGGCGCGGCGCACCGGCCGGCGGCCCGGCAACCCGGACACCCGCGAGGCGATCCTCGCGGCGGCGCGGGAGACGTTCGCCGAGCGTGGGTTCGACGCCGCCTCGATCCGGGCGATCGCCACCGCCGCCGGGGTCGACCCGGCGCTGGTGCACCACTACTTCGGCACCAAGGAGGAGCTGTTCCGGGCCACCGTGTCGATCCCCGTCGACCCGGCCGAGCTGGTGCCGCGGGTGCTGGCCGGTGGCCGGGACGAGGTCGGCGAACGGCTGGTCCGCACCTTCCTCACCGTGTGGGACTCCCCGGTCGGCACCGCGGCGGTGGCCCTGCTCCGCTCGGCGGTGAGCAACCAGTGGACCGCCCGCCTGCTGCGCGAGTTCCTGGTCACCCAGGTCCTGCGCCGGGTCGTCGACCAGCTCGACCTCGACCCGGCCGAGGTGCCGCTGCGGGGCGCGCTGGTGGCCACCCAGATCGCCGGCCTGGCCATGATGCGGTACGTGATCCGCCTGGAACCGGTCGCCTCCGCGCCCCCGGACACCCTGGCCGCCACGATCGGTCCCACCCTCCAGCGCTACCTCACCGGCCCCTTGGACGAGGGCTGAGGCGGATGCGCTAGCTGTCCCTGGGCAGTACAGCTAGCGGGTCTGCTCGAGCCAGGAGGCGTAGAGCAGGGCGTAGACCGAGTCCGGGTCCTTCAGCAGCTCGTCGTGGGGGCCGCGCTGCACGATGCGGCCCCGGTCCACCACGATCACCTCGTCGGCCGCCTGGGCGGTGGAGAGCCGGTGGGCGATGGCGAGCGTGGTCCGGCCCCGGGTGACCGCGTCCAGGGTGCGCTGGAGGCGTACCTCGGTGGCCGGGTCGACCGCGCTGGTCGCCTCGTCGAGCACCAGCAGGTCGGGGTCGGCGACGTACGCCCGGGCCAGCGCGACCAGCTGCCGCTCGCCGACGCTGAGCGCCTCACCGCGCTCCCCGACCGGGGTGTCCAGGCCGGCCGGCAGCCCGTCCAGCCAGTCGGCCAGGCCCAGCTCGGTGAAGGCGGCGGTGAGCTGCGCGTCGGTCAGCTCGGGCCGGGCGAAGCGGACGTTCTCCCCGACGGTGGTGTCGAAGAGGAAGCCGTCCTGCGGCACCATCACCACTCGGGAGCGCAGCGAGTCGAACCGCACCTGGCGCAGCGACACGCCGGACAGCAGCACCTCGCCCTCGGTGGGGTCCATCAGCCGGGTGAGCAGCTTGGCGAAGGTGGTCTTGCCGCTGCCGGTCTCGCCGACCACGGCCACCCGGCTCTTCGTCGGGATCTCCAGGATCACGTCGTGCAGCACCGGCGGCCCGCCCGGGTAGGCGAAGGTCACCCCGGCGAACCGGATGTCCAGCGGGCCGGGCGGCAGCTCCCGCCCCTGCTCCCCCGGGTCGGCCACGTCCGGCGCGACGTCCAGCACGTCCAGCACCCGCCGCCAGCCGGCGATCGCGTTCTGCGCCTCGTTGAGCACCTCGGTGGCGATCTGGACCGGCTGGATGAAGAGCATCACCAGGAACAGGAAGGCGGTGAGCTGGCCGATGGACAGGGTGCGGTCCACGCCCAGGTTGACCCCGACCACCACCACCCCGGCCAGGGCCAGGCCGGCGGCCAGCTCCCCCACCGAGCTGCCCAGGATGCTGATCCGGATGGCCTTCTGCTGGGCCTGCCGCTGCCCCTCGATCGCCGCGTCCAGCCGCCGGGCGGTCCGCCCGGCGATCCCGTACGCCCGGATCACCGGGGCGCCCACCACGCTCTCGCCGATGGTGCCGAGCAGGGTGCCCATCCGCTGGCGGACCAGCCCGTACGCGCCGGCGAGCCGGCGCTGGAGCAGCCGGATGACCAGCACCGCCGGCGCGAACGCGACGAGCACCACCAGGGTGAGCTGCCAGGAGTACGCGAGCATCACCGCGGTGGTGACCACGAGTTGGCCCAGGTTGACGATGAGGATCACGCCGCCCCACTGGAGGAACTGGGTGATCTGGTCGACGTCGCTGGTGACCCGGGAGACCAGCGAGCCGCGCCGCTCGGACTGCTGGTGCAGCATGGACAGGTCGTGCACGTGCCGGAACGCCCGGGTGCGCACCCCGGCGAGGGCGGTCTCGCTGACCGTGAAGAGCCGGCGCATCATCAGGTAGCCGCAGGCGGTGGTGACCGCCAGCACGGCGGCCGTGACGATCACGGTCAGCGTGACCACGTCCAGGTCGAGCCCGCCGACGATGCCGTGGTCGATGCCGCGCTGCACGGCCACCGGCACGGCCACCCGGCCGATCATGTAGACCAGCGCCAGGCCGAGCGTGCCGGCCAGCCCGGTCTTCAGCTCCGGGGAGAGGGCCAGCCCGCGCCGCAGCGTCCGCCAGGTCGACTCGGTCGCGTCGGCCGGACGCCCGGCCTCAACAGTCGTACTCACCGGTCAACCTCGACTTCCAGGCCGGAGGTCAGCGGGATGACCTCGTCGTACGTGCGGTGCTGTTCGCGTTCCTGCTCGGCCTGCTCGTAGGCGGTGACCAGGTCGGCGTAGCCGGGCACGGTGGCGAGCAGCTCGCTGTGCGTGCCGCGGGCGACCACCCGCCCGTGCTCCACGTAGATCACCTCGTCGGCGAGGGCGATGGTGGCCCGCCGGTACGCGACCACCAGGATCGACGCGGGCGCCCCGCCGTCGGCCGGGGTGCGCAGCCCCGCCAGGATGGCCGCCTCGACCCGCGGGTCGACGGCGCTGGTGGCGTCGTCGAGCACCAGCAGCCGGGGCCGGCCGGCGAGCGCCCGGGCCAGGGTGAGCCGCTGCCGCTGCCCACCGGAGAGGGAGGTGCCGCGCTCGCCGACCATGGTGTCCAGCCCGTCGGGGAGGGCGGCCACGAAGCCGTCCGCCTCGGCCAGCCGCAGCGCCGCCCAGACCTCCTCGTCGCCGATGCCGGGCCGGTCCAGGGTGATGTTGGCCCGGACGGTGTCGTCGAAGACGAACGGCACCTGGGCGACCAGGGCCACGGTCGAGGCCAGCGAGGCGGCGGTCAGCTCGCGCACGTCGACGCCGTCCAGGGTGACCGTGCCGGCGCGCGGGTCGACCAGCCGTACGGCGAGCGAGGTGATGGTGGACTTGCCGGCCCCGGTCGGCCCGACCAGGGCCACCGTCTTCCCGGCCGGCACGGTGAAGGTCACCTCGCCGAGCACCTCGGTGCCGGGCAGGTGCGCCTCGGCCGGCTCGTAGCCGAAGTGGACGTCGTGGAAGGCGAGGGTGGCCGGGGTCGGCGTGGCCGGGTCGAGGGTCACCTCGCCGTACGGCATCTCGCCGGTGGCGTCGAGGACGCGGCGCACCCGGTCCCAGCCGGCGACGCTGCGTGGCAGCTCGGCCAGCACCCAGCCGATCGCGCGCACCGGGAAGGCCAGCACGGTGAACAGGAAGGCGACGCTGACCAGCTCGGTCACGCTGATCGCGCCCTGCCGCAGCCGCACCGCGCCGACCACCAGCACGGCGAGGGTGCCCAGGCTGGGCAGGGTCTCCAGCATCGGGTCGAAGACGCCGCGCAGCCTGCCGACGGCGATCAGCGCGTCGCGCAGCTCGCCGGCGCGGGCGGCGAACCGGGCGGTCTCCTGCGCCTCGCGGCCCATCGTCTTGACCACCAGGGCGCCGTCGAAGCTTTCGTGGGCGATGCCGCTGACCTCGGCCCGCAGCCGCTGGGCGCGAGCCTGGCGGGGCGCCATCCGGCGGGAGTAGACCACGTTGAGCGCGAACAGCGCCGGGAAGACCGCGAGGCCGACCAGGGCGAGCGCCCAGTCGGTGAGGAAGAGCGAGACCACCGCGCCGACCAGCATGACCAGGGTGCCGACCGCGAAGGGCAGCGGCGCGATCGGGTACCAGGCGGCCTCGACGTCCGAGTTGGCGTTGGAGAGCAGGGTGCCGGTGGCGTTGCGGTGGTGCCAGGCCAGCGGCAGGTCGAGGTAGCGGCGGGTGACCCGGCGGCGGTAGGCCGCCTGGAGCCGGTACTGCATGTAGCCCGCGCCGAGCCGGCGGCCGAAGATGCCGACCACCCGCAGCACGCTGATCCCGAACAGCGCGGTGGCGGCCAGCGCGAGCGCGCCGCCGGCCACCGAGCCCCGGGCGATGGCAGGGACCACCACCTTGCCGACCACGCCGCCGATGACGTACGCGCTGGCGATGACCAGGAGGCCGAACAGCACACTGCCGGTCACCGCGACCGCGAAGATCCGCGGTTGTTCCCGGATGGCCCGGCCGAGCACCCACAGCCCTCTGCCGAGGACATCCCGACTTGTCCCGCTCGCCAACGCACTCCCCTGCCGTAAGCCGCAATTTTCTCTCTCATCCTTACCGGTCGACGCGAGATCCGCCGACCCCGCAGGGATATGTCCACCGTCACGTTCCGCCCCCGATGGGCGCCGACCAGCACCGTTGGTCGTGCGCCGAGCCGGCCGCGCTCCCGCGGTGCCCGGCCGCGCCGCGCTCACCCCGCCGAAGAGCCGCGCCGGGCCTACCATCGGTGGATGCCGCGGTACGCCCGATCGGAGCGCGAGGCGCTCGCCGACCTGCTGCTGGACCTGGGACCGGACGCGCCGACGCTGAACGAGGGGTGGACCACCCGTGACCTGGCGGCACACCTGCTGGTGCGGGAACGCCGGCCGGACGCCGCCGGGGGCATCCTGCTGCCGCCGCTGCGCGGGTACGGCGAGGCGGTCCGCCGACGGGTGGCCGCCGGGCCGTTCGCCGACCTGGTCGCCCGGGTCCGCCGGCCACCGGTGTGGAGCCCGGTGAGCAACCCGCTCACCGACGAGCTGGCCAACACCCTGGAGTTCTTCATCCACCACGAGGACGTCCGCCGGGCGCAGCCGGGATGGCTGCCGCGCGACCTGCCGGCCGGGCTGCAGGCGGCGCTCTGGAGGCGGGGCGCGCTGCTGGCCCGGACGGCGCTGCGCCGCTTTCCGGCGGACCTGCTGGTCCAGGCGCCGGGGTTCGGCGAGCGCACCGTGGGCCGGGGCGGCGAGCGGCTGCGGCTGGTGGGTGCGCCCGGCGAGCTGGTGCTCTTCCTCTCCGGCCGGCAGCGGGCGGCCCGGGTGCAGGTGGACGGCCCGGCCGCGCCGGCCTCCCGGTTGCGGGCAGCCCACCTGGGTTTCTGACCACGGGTGGGAATCGGTCCGGGCGAGCGGCGAGACGCCGCTTGCCCAATCAGGCCGGCCGATCCCTGGTGCCGAACGCTCCTGCCCGCCGCCTCACCCCGGGCGGCGGGACGAGGGAGACGATGCGGAGCTTCGCGGTCTCGGCACTGCGCGAACCCCCCTTCCCGGCCCGCCGGCACGCCGCCGTCGAGCTGGTCGCCGGGGAGAGCCTCGGGTGGGTCCGCGACCTGGGGCTGATCGACACCCCGGCCGGACTGGGGCGGCTGGGCGGGGCCAGCCCGGCGGAGCTGGCCGGCCGGGCCTGCCCGGACGCGCCGGTGGACCGGCTGCGCCTGCTCACCGACCTGATCTCCTGGCTGTTCGTGATGGACGACGCCTGCGACGAGGACGGCCTGGGCGGCAGCCCGACGCGACTCGCGCCCACGGTGGCGGAACTGCTGACCGTGCTCGACCGGCACGGTCACCCGGCCGCGCCGCCGCCGGCCGGTGGGCCGCTCGGCGTCGCGCTGGACGACCTCTGCCGGCGGGTGCGCGACCGGCAGCGGCCGGCGCTGCTGCTGCGCCTGGTGGGCCAGCTGCGCGACTATCTGCTGGCGCTGCTGTGGGAGGCGGCCAACCGGGAGCACCGGCGGGTGCCGGGGGTGGCCGAGTACGTCCAGATGCGCCGGCACACCGGCGGGGCGCGACCCAGCTTCACCGTCACGGACCTGGCGTACGGCGGGCTGCCGGGAGCGGGCCGGCGGGCGGACCTGGATCTGGCCGCCCTGGACGCCCTCGCCGCCGACCTGGTCTGCTGGTGCAACGACGTCTTCTCGTACGGCAAGGAGCGCACCGGCTCGCCGGACGGGCACAACCTGGTCACCACGATCATCGGGGAGACCGGGCAGGACGAGCGGACCGCGCTGCGCGCGGCGGCCACCCGGTTCAACGAGGGTCTGGCCGCGTACGCCGCGCGGGAGGCGGCGCTGGACGCGGACGGCGACGAGGGGGTCCGCGCCTTCCTGGCCACCCGCCGGAACTGGATCCGAGCCACCTACGACTGGTCCCTCGCCGCCGCCCGGTACGCCTGATCCGGGCGTTCCACGGTCCGGGACGTCGATCGGCGCAGGCCAGGAGGGCTAGCCGCTGCCCCGGTGCAGGCAATACTCTTCGGTAACCGCAAAATGGCGTGACCCCCGTCACGTCCCTCCATCCCCCGAAGGCGGCTACAGCGATGGCTCTCGATGTACCGTACCGTTCCGTCCCCGACATGTTCCTCAAGCGTGTCGCGGCGACCCCCGACCGGCCGGCATTCGCCCATCCGGCCCCGGACGACTCGGGGCCGGTCTGGCTGAGCTGGGCGCAGGTCGGGCAGCGCGCCAAGGCGGTCGCGGCCGGGCTGCACGGGCTCGGCGTCGGCCTGGAGGACCCGGTGGCGATCCTGGCGAACACCCGGCTGGAGTGGGTGCTCGCCGACTTCGGGATCATGTGCGCCGGCGGGGCCACCACGACCGTCTACCCGACCACCGAGCCGGAGGACGCCGCGTACATCGTCGCGGACTCCGGGTCGAAGGTGCTCTTCGCCGAGAACCCGGCCCAGGCGGCCAAGCTCGCCGGCGCGACGCTGCCGGTGCTGACCCACGTGGTGCTCTTCGACGGCGAGCCCGATCCGGCCGCCGCCGTCCCGCAGCTCACCCTGGCCCAACTGGAGGAGCGGGGGGCGCAGGCGCTGGCGAACGAGCCCGACCTGATCGACATGCTGGTCGCCGGCATCGGCCCGGACCACCTGGCCACCCTGATCTACACCTCGGGCACCACCGGCCGGCCCAAGGGCGTCGAGCTGCTGCACGGCGGCTGGTGCTGGGAGGGGGTGGCGCAGGCCGAGCTGGGGCTGCTGCGCGTCGACGACCTCCAGTACCTCTGGCTGCCGCTGTCCCACTCGTTCGGCAAGACGCTGCTCTGCGGCGCCACTCACGTCGGCCTGCCCACCTACGTGGACGGCCGGGTGGACAAGCTGGTGGAGTTGCTCGCGGTGATCCGGCCGACGCTGATGTGCGGCGCGCCCCGGGTCTTCGAGAAGGTCTACAACAGGGCGGTCACCACGGCCCAGGGTGCCGGCGGCGCGAAGGCGAAGATCTTCGCCTGGGGCGTCGCGGTGGGCAAGGAGAAGGTGGCGCTCGAACAGGCCGGCAAGCCCGTGCCGGCCGGCCTGAAGCTCAAGTACGCGGTGGTCGAGAAGCTGGTGTTCAGCAAGCTCCAGGCCCGGCTCGGCGGCCGGATGCGGGTGCTGGTCTCCGGGGCGGCGCCGCTGAGCAAGGAGATCGGCACCTTCTTCGCCGCCGCGAACCTGCCCATTTCCGAGGGGTACGGCCTCACCGAGACCAGCGCCGGCGCCTTCGTCAACCCGCCGGACGGGCTGCGGATCGGCAGCGTGGGCCGGGCCATGGGCGACCTGGAGTGCCGGATCGACACCGACGGCGAGATCCTGGTCCGCGGCCGGCCGGTGATGCGCGGCTACCACAACCTGCCCGAGGAGACCGCCGCCGCGTTCACCGAGGACGGCTTCTTCCGGACCGGGGACATCGGCACCCTCGACGACGACGGCTACCTGCGGATCACCGACCGGAAGAAGGACCTGGTCAAGACCTCCGGCGGGAAGTACATCGCGCCGTCGCACATCGAGGGCATGTTCAAGGCGGTCTGCCCGTACACCTCGCAGGCGGTGGTGATCGGTCAGGCCCGCAACTACTGCACCATGCTGGTCACGCTCGACCCGGACGCGATCAAGGGGTGGGCGGCCGGCGGCCCGCTGGAGGGCCGCGACTACACCGACATCGTCACCTCGCCGGAGGCGCAGGCGATGGTCGAGGGCTATGTGGCCGAGCTGAACGCCAAGCTCAACCGCTGGGAGACGATCAAGAAGGTGGCCATCCTCCCGCGCGACCTCACCATCGAGGACGGTGAGGTCACCCCGTCGCTGAAGATCAAGCGCCGCAGCGTCGAGAGCAACTTCGCCACCGAGATCGAGAAGATGTACGCGGGCACCCTCGCCGAGCTGTAAGTCCCCTACCGCCCGACGGCCGTGCCCCACCGTCCCGGGGCACGGCCGTCGGCGCGTTTCCGGCCGCCGAACGGCGGTCGGGTCACAGGTGGCGTTGGCGCCACCGGCTCTGTTCCTCCTCGGCGGCGAGCTGCTCCTCCAGGGCGAGCTGCCGGATCTGCCGCCGCCGGCCGTCCTCGCTCAGCGTCTCCACCACCACGGCGGTCACGGTGAGCGCCGCCAGCACGGCGAGGGCGATCAGCTCGGGCAGCAGGGCGGCCAGCGGGGCCACCGCGACGATCGCCACCACCGCGACCAGCACCGGCCAGCGCACGGTGCGCAGCCCCACCAGCGCGCAAGCGGCGAGGCTGAGCAGGTAGAGCGCGACCCCGCCGTAGAGCACGCTGACCCAGAAGCCGCCCAGCGGCAGACCCCACGCCGGCGTGTCCGGCTGGGCCGCCTCGCCGAGCAGGTCCTTGAGGCCGAGGGCGAAGCTGATGATCCCGGCAATCAGCGGCAGGTGCAGGTACGTGTAGACGTCCCGGGCCAGCCGGACCCGGGCGTCCAGGTCCCGCGTCTGGTGCAGCTTCTGCTCGAGGGCGAACGCCAGGGTGTCGAAGTACGCCCACCAGAGCACCGCCACGACCGCGATGCCGAGCACGGCGCCGATCACCACCGGCACGGTGAGCGGCAGGCCGCTGAGGAACTTCGGCCCGAGACCCAGCGCGATGATCGACTCGCCGAGGGCGATCAGCACCATGAGGGCGTGCCGTTCCGCCCAGTGCCCGGCGGAGAGCACCGCCCACCACGGCCGGCCCAGGATCACCCCGCCCACGTACTCGATCAGCAACGCCACGGTCCAGAGTGCGAGCTGAAGCGCGATCGCCGTGGGCCGGTCGGCCATCCGCGGCGGCACCGTCCCGGCGGTGATCAGGAGCGCGGTGGCCACCACCGGCAGGAGCGCGAGCCACAGCAGTCGCCGGCGGCGGTCCGGATCGTCGCGGGCCACCCAACCGAACACCACGAGCTGCGCGGCGCGGATCACGAAGTAGCAGAGGGCGAACACCACCGGCCCGTGCAGTCCGCCCGGGATGTCGGCGAACGCTCCCGGCGTGCTCAGCACCAGCAGGAAGGTGGCGGCGATCGTGACGAAGCCGACCAGTGGCAGCACGCCCTGGTCGGCCCGGACCACATTGCCCAGCCCGGCGAAGCCGGTCCAGCACCACCAGAGCAGCGCCAGCACCAGCAGGAAGCGGTACAGGTTGGCCGGGCTGGGGTGGGTGGCGGTCAGGCTGGTGTCGCTGAGGAACGCCAGGACGAACACCAGGTCGTAGAAGAGCTCCAGCCGGGTGGTCCGGGACCCCGGCGCGCCGGGCCGGACCGCCCGCGACCACCGGGTACCGCCGCCGTTCCCCACCCGGGCAGTCTGTGGGGCACGGCGACCGGACCGGCGCCGAACCCACGGAACCGTACCGGAACGGGGCCTGCGGCGGTCAGGCGATGACCGAGGGTTCCCGCCACTGCGGGCGGCTGGTCCGGTCCAGGTCGTAGCGGACGGCGGCGAGCCGGCCGACGGCCTCCACCAGGTCCGCGGCGGGCAGGGTGAAGGGCAGCCGCAGGAACCGCTCGAGGGTGCCGTCCAGGCCGAACCGGGGCCCGGGTGCCAGGCGTACGCCGACCTCCTCGGCGGCCCGCGCCAGGGCGCTCGAGATCGGGCCGTCCAGCTCCACCCAGAGCGTGACGCCGCCGCGCGGCATGGCGACCCGCCAGTCGGGCAGCCGCTCGGCCACCGCCCCGACGAGGGCGTCCCGCTGGGCGGCGAGCTGGGTCCGCCGGGCGGCCACGATGGCCGGCGCGTCGGCGAGCAGGTGCACCGCGACGAGCTGGTCGAGCACCGGGCTGGCCATGTCGACGCCCACCCGGGCGGCGGCCAGCCGCTGCACCTGGGGCGCGGATGCCCGGACCCAGCCGATCCGCAGCCCGCCCCAGTACGGCTTGCTCATCCCGCCGATGCTGATCACCCGGCTGTGCCGGTCGAAGGTGGCGACCGGCGGGGGCAGCTCGGTGCCGTCCAGCGGCAGGTCCACGAAGGACTCGTCGATGACCAGGTCGGTGCCGGCCGCGTGGGCGGCGCCGACCACTCGCTCGCGCAGCTCGGCCGCCATCAGGTGGCCGGTGGGGTTCTGGAACTCCGGGATCAGGTACGCCAGCTTCGGCCGGCTCTGCCGGATGCTGCCCAGCAGCAGGTCGGCGTCCCAGCCGTCGCCGTCGGCGGCGAGGCCGTGGGTGGTGATCCGGGCCCGGCGGGCGGACAGCGCGGCGAGCGCGTTCGGGTAGGTGGGCGACTCCACCAGCACCCCGCCGCCGGGCGACAGGGCCAGCCGCAGCACCAGGTCCAGCGCGTGCTGGGTGCCGCTGGTGACCATGATCTGTTCCGGACTGGTCGGCAGCCCTCGCTCGGTGTACGACCGGGCCACCGCCTCGCGCAGCTCGATGATGCCGGTCGGGTGGTAGCCGGCGCCGCACAGGTAGCGCGGCAGGTCCTCGGCGGCCGCGCGGGCCGCCGGCACGAGTTGCGGCGGGGCGGCGAGCGCGGCCACCCCGAGGTCGATCATGTCCCGGTCGTCCAGCGGGGTCCACAGCCCGGTGCTGGCCACCCGGTGGGTGCCGGGGAGCATGGTCCAGCTCCCGGCGCCTCGCCGGCTGGCCAGGTGCCCGCTCTCGCGCAGCTCCCGGTAGGCGGCGGTGACCGTGGTCCGGCTGATCCGCAGCGCCTCGGCCAACTCCCGCTCGGCCGGCAGGCGTACCCCGAGGGGGAGCCGGCCGTCGGCGAGCAGGCCGCGGACGGCGGCGGCGAGCGCGGCGTAGTCAGGACTGCGCCGGCGGCCGGGAAGGGCGTGCCACTGGCCGAGGAGCCGAGCCAATTGGACGCCGCGCACCTGACTCGTCATGGCCACCCCTCCCGAATTGGCTCTGTCATGGCCGAGATTGGCCCCTAGGGTGGCATGCATGGCAGCGATTGGCAATCTCCGGTACCGACCCGCCCGGCGGCTGACCCAGCTCTACGTCGGGCTCACCCTCTACGGCGTCAGCATGGCGTTGATGGTCCGGTCCGGGCTCGGCCTCGACCCGTGGGACGTGTTCCACCAGGGGGTGGCCCGGCAGACCGGGCTCTCCATCGGCACGGTCACCATCGCGGTCGGCGCCCTCGTGCTGCTGCTCTGGATCCCGCTGCGGCAGCGCCCCGGCCTCGGCACGGTCAGCAACGTCGTGGTGATCGGCCTGGTGGTGGACGCCACCCTGGCCCTGCTGCCGGACGGCAACGCGCTGCCGGTCCGGATCGGCCTGCTGGTCGTCGGGATCGTCGCCAACGGCGCGGCCACCGGGCTCTACCTGGGCGCGGCGCTCGGGCCCGGCCCGCGCGACGGCCTGATGACCGGGTACGTCGCCCGCCGCCCCGGCCGCTCGATCCGGCTGGTCCGGACCATGATCGAGGTCACCGTGCTGGCGCTCGGCTGGCTGCTCGGCGGCACGGTCGGCCTCGGCACCGTCGCGTACGCGCTGGCCATCGGGCCGCTCGCCCAGCTGTTCATCCCGCTCTTCGCGGTGCCGCCGGCGCCGGCCGTGCCCGCCGCCGGGGAGCCCGCGATGGGCTGCGCGCCCCGGCCCGCCGGTGAGGCGGCCTGACGCCGGGCACGCCGCCGCCGGGCGGGCCGAGCCGCACGGTCGGCGCGTCCGGACCCGCCCGCCGAGCACCCAGCGTCACCGCCGGCGGGCCGACCGCCACGGGATGGGACGGCCGGCACCGCGCTGAGCTGCACTGACGTCCGAAGGCGAAACCGAGTGTTTTCTCCGCCGTCGGCGCCGGGCATCATTCGTTCATGGGGGAGAACGGATGGCACTGGACCGACGCCTGGATCTTCGTCTCACTGGTGATCGCGAGCGGTGCCGGCCGGCACCGCCGGTCGGCCGCCACCCGGCGGCCCGAGGGTGTCCGCCTGGCCGACGTCCTCTCCACCGCCGACCACCTCAACCGATCCATCCCCGACCGGCACGAGGTGGAGACCGCCGTCCGGCGGCTCGTCGGGGCCGGCCTGGTCAGCGTCTCCGACGGCTGGTTCCGGATCACTCCCGACGGCGAGCAACTCTGGCGCACCCGGCCGAGCGCCGGGGTGGGGACCATGGTGGACACCGTGCAGGGCGCGCTCATCCGGCGGCACACCCCGGGTGAGGCCGACTGGCGCCTCGGCGAGGACGACCACGCCGCCGCCGTGCAGGAGTACGCGGTCCGCTCGATCCCGATGCCGCGTCGCTCACCCGAGGGCCACTCCGGCCGCCCCTGACCGGGCCGCACCTCGTCCGGCCCGGCGCCAGCACGTCTTCCGGCGGTCGGTGCCGGGCGGGCGGGTCAGCGGACCGGGTGGCCGGCGCCGCGCAGGGCGTCCTTGACCTCGCCGACGGTCAGCTCGCCGAAGTGGAAGACGCTGGCCGCGAGCACCGCGTCGGCGCCCGCGCCGACGGCGGGCGGGAAGTGGGCCACCTCGCCGGCGCCGCCGCTGGCGATCACCGGCACCTCGACGACCTCCCGGACGGCCTGGATCAGCGGCAGGTCGAAGCCGGTCTTGGTGCCGTCGGCATCCATCGAGTTGAGCAGGATCTCCCCCGCGCCCAACTCGGCGCCGCGCCGGGCCCACTCCACCGCGTCAATGCCGGTGCCCCGGCGGCCGCCGTGGGTGGTCACCTCGAAGCCGCTGGGCGTGGTACCGGCCGGGGCACGCCGCACGTCGAGGGAGAGCACCAGCACCTGCCGGCCGAACCGGTCGGCGATCTCGGCGATCAGCTCGGGCCGGGCGATCGCGGCGGTGTTCACCCCGACCTTGTCCGCGCCGGCGCGCAGCAGGGTGTCGACGTCGGCGACCTGGCGGATGCCCCCGCCGACGGTGAGCGGGATGAAGACCGACTCGGCGGTGCGCCGGACCACGTCGAGCATGGTGCCCCGGTCGCTGGCGGAGGCGGTGACGTCGAGGAAGGTCAGCTCGTCCGCGCCGGCGCGGTCGTACGCCGCCGCCAGCTCGACCGGGTCGCCGGCGTCGCGCAGGTCCAGGAAGTTGACGCCCTTGACCACCCGCCCGCCGTCCACGTCCAGACACGGGATCACCCGTACCGCCACCGTCATGTCGCGAGCCTATCCAACGCGTCCGGCACGGCGGCCGACCCCGAACGGGCCGACCGCCGTGAACGAGTCCCGGGTCACACCCGCACGAGCATCTTGCCGAGGTTCTCGCCGCGCAGCATGCCGAGGAACGCGTCCGGGGCGTTCTCGATGCCGTCGACCACCGTCTCGTCGTACGAGAGCTTCCCGTCGCGCAGCCAGCCGGCCATCTCCTGGACGAACTGCTCGCGCAGGTGGCCGTGGTCGCCAACCAGGAAGCCGCGCAGGGTCAGCCGCTTGCCGATCAGCAGCGCCAGGTTGCGCGGGGCGGCGGGCGGCTCGGTGGAGTTGTACTGCGCGATCATGCCGCAGATGGCGGCCCGGCCGTGCAGGTTCATCGCGCCGATGGCGGCCTCCAGGTGCTCGCCGCCGACGTTGTCGAAGTAGACGTCGATGCCGTCCGGCGCGGCGGCCTTGAGCGAGTCCCGCACCGAGCCGTCGTGGTAGTCGAAGGCGGCGTCGAAGCCGAGCGCCCTGAGCCGCTCGACCTTGGCTGGCGAGCCGGCGCTGCCGACCACCCGGGCCGCGCCCCGCAGCCTGGCGATCTGGCCGACCATGCTGCCCACCGCGCCCGCCGCGCCGGAGACGAAGACGGTCTCGCCGGGCTTCATGGCGGCCACGTCGAGCAGACCGGCGTACGCGGTGAGCCCGGTCATGCCGAGCACGCCCAGGTACGCGCTGACCGGGGCGAGGCTCGGGTCGACCTTGCGGGCCGCCGTGGCGTCGAGCAGCGCGTACTCGCGCCAGCCGAGACCGTGCAGCACGGTGTCACCCGGCTTGAATCCGTCGGCCTCGCTGGCCACCACCTCGCCGACCGCGCCGCCGTCGAGCGGGGCGTCGAGCCGGAACGGCGGCACGTACGACTTCACGTCGTTCATCCGGCCGCGCATGTACGGGTCGACCGACATGAACTGGTTGCGGACCACGATCTGGCCCGGACCCGGGTTCGGCACCTCGGTGGTGACGAGACGGAAGTTGTCCCCGGTCGGCCAGCCCTGCGGGCGGGAGGCCAGGTGGACCTCACGGTTGGCGCTCATCGCGCCGCCCGTACGGTGAGGGCGACCTCGATGTTGCCCCGGGTCGCGTTCGAGTACGGGCAGACCTGGTGGGCCTGCGCGACGAGCTGCTCGGCGGCGGTCCGCTCGACGGCGGGCAGGTCCACCACGAGGGTGACGGTCAGGCCGAAGCCACCGCTGCCGTTCGGGCCGATGCCCACCTCGGCCTCGACGACCGACCCGGAGACGTCCGCCTTCGCCCGGCGGGCGACGAGCCGCAGCGCGGAGTGGAAGCAGGCCGCGTAGCCGGCGGCGAAGAGCTGCTCGGGGTTGGCCGCGCCCCCGGCGCCGCCCATCTCCTTCGGGATCGCCAGGTCCAGCTCGAGGGTGCCGTCAGAGGTGCGGACGTGGCCGTCCCGGCCGTCCCCGGTCGCCTGCGCGGACGCGGTGTAGAGCACCTGCATGGTGGTCACTGCTCCTTCTGTCGGTGGATCGTCTCGGTGACCCGGGTGAGGGTGTCGCGCAGGGCGACCAGCTCGGCCTCCGCGAGGCCGGTGGCCCGGGCCACCCGCCGCGGCACCTCGTCCATCCGCTCCCGCAGGGCCCGGCCCTGCTCGGTGAGGCTCACCTCGACCCGGCGCTCGTCCCGCGCGGAGCGGGCGCGCACCAGCAGACCGGCCGACTCCAGCCGCTTGAGCAGGGGGGAGAGGGTGCCGGAGTCCAGCCGGAGCCGGTTGCCCAGCTCGGAGACCGTGGCGGCGTCGCCGCGCTCCCAGAGCACCAGCAGCACCAGGTACTGCGGGTAGGTCAGGCCGTGCTCGTCGAGGATGGGCCGGTAGACGTCGGTGAGGGCGCGCGACGCCGCGTAGAGGGCGAAGCACACCTGCCGGCGCAGCACCAGGTCATCGGTCACGCCCCGAACAGTAGCGACCAATTGAGTTGTGCACAATCTATTTGCCTCGACGTGACCATGCCCACCGTCGTGGACCGGACGGACACGTCCGCCGCCGGCGAGCCGGCCGACTCAGCGGTCCGCGAGGTACGCCTCCAGCTCCACCTCGACCAGGTGCTCCGGGTCGATCAGCCCGGCCACCACCACCATCGTCGCCACCGGGCGGACCGCACCGAACACCGCGTTGTGGGCCCGGCCGACCTCGTCGGCGTGGCGCCGGTCGGTCACGTACATCCGGGTCCGGATCACGTCGGCCGGCCCGGCACCCACCTCGGCGAGCGCGTCCAGGCCGATCCGCAGCGCCTGCGCGGTCTGCGCCGCGGCGTCCCCCACGTGCGCCACCTGGCCGTCGACCGTTGAGGTGCAACCGGCGGTGATCGCCAGGTCCCCGACCCGGACCACCCGCGAGTAGCCGAACCGGGCCTCCCAAGGGCCGCCCGAGCCGAGGCGGGTGACGGCCGTCACGCGGCGGCCCGCAGGGTCGCGAGCGCCTCGGCGACGGTGAACGCGCCCGCGTACAGCGCCTTGCCGGCGATCACGCCCGCCACGCCGACCGGCTCGAGGGTGGCCAGGGCACGCAGGTCGTCCAGGGTGGAGACGCCGCCGGAGGCGATCACCGGAGCGTCGGTGCGGGCGCAGACCTCGCGCAGCAGATCCAGGTTCGGCCCGCGCATGGTGCCGTCCTTGGTGATGTCGGTGACGACGTACCGGGAGGCGCCGGCCTTGTCCAGCCGAGCCAGCACCTCGTACAGGTCGCCGCCCTCACGGGTCCAGCCGCGCGCGGCAAGGGTGCGGCCGCGTACGTCCAGCCCGATCGCCACCCGGTCGCCGTACTCGCCGCAGATCCGGTCGCACCACTCCGGGTCCTCCAGCGCGGCGGTGCCGATGTTGACCCGGGCCGCCCCGGTGGCCAGCGCGGCGCGCAGCGACCCGTCGTCGCGGATCCCGCCGGAGAGCTCCACCTTGGCGTCCAGCTTCCCCACCACGTCGGCGAGCAGCGCGGCGTTGGAGCCCCGACCGAAGGCGGCGTCCAGGTCGACCAGGTGGATCCACTCGGCGCCGTCGGACTGCCAGGCGAGGGCCGCCTCCAAGGGGTCGCCGTAGGCGGTCTCGCTGCCGGCGGCGCCCTGCACGAGCCGGACGGCCTGGCCGTCGGCGACGTCCACGGCGGGCAACAGGGTGAGGCTCACGCTCTTCTCCTCGCTTCAGGTACGCCGGTCCAGGGCGATCACCACGATCGCCGGCAGGACCAGCAGCAACAGCACGACCAGCGCCAGCCGCAGCGCCAGGTCATCGACGAAACTCCAGATACCGGCCAGCGCCGCCCCGGTGAGCAGCACGATCGCCGCCCGCTCGCCCCGGGTGTGCCGGTGCAGCCGGCCGGTCCGGCCCCGCCGCAGCGTCGGCGTCAGCCGGCGTACCACGGCACGGCACCGCTCCCGGCGGGCCACCTTGCGGGCGCGGGCCGCCCGCTCGGCCGCCAACTCGGCCTGGCGCGCCTCCCGGCGGCGGGCCCGCTCCTTGCTCACCGCGCCCCCATCGTTCGTGACCGCGGGGCTCCGCTACGTGCGCTCACAGCGTGACGAGCCAGTTGCGCAGCAGCGCGGCACCGGTGTCGGCCGACTTCTCCGGGTGGAACTGGGCCGCCGAAAGCGGACCCCGCTCCACCGCGGCGACAAAGTCGGCGCCGTGCCGCGCCGTGGTGACGGCGGCCCCGGCCGCGGTCAGCCCGGCCACGTCGGTCACCCCGTACGAGTGGACAAAGTAGAACCGGGCGTCGGCCGGCAGGCCGGCGAAGAGCACCGAGCCCCGCGGGGCGTCGACGGTGTTCCAGCCCATGTGCGGCAGCCGCTGGGCGGGCAGCTTCGTCACCCCGCCGGGCAGCAGCCCGAGCCCCTTGGTCACCACGCCGTGCTCGTCGCCGTGCTCGAAGAGCACCTGCATCCCGACGCAGATGCCGAGCACCGGGCGGCCGGCTCCCACCCGCTCCGCGATGACCGGGCCGGCGCCCAGCGCCTCGATCCCGGCCATGCAGGCGGCGAACGCGCCGACGCCCGGCACCACCAGGCCCTCGGCCTCGGCGGCGGCGGCCAGGTCGTCGGTCACGGTGACGTCGGCGCCGGCCCGCTCCAGGGCGCGCTCGGCCGACCGCAGGTTGCCCGAGCCGTAGTCGAGCACCACCACACGCCTGCCCATCAGCCCTCCCCGCCGAGCAGCCAGAGCAGCCCGCCGGCGGTGGCCAGCGCGGCCAGCAGCCCGGTGACCACCACCGCCCCGCGCGACGCGTCCTGCTTGTACAACGACCACGTGCCGCCCACCAGCACCCCGGCCAGGACCAGCAACAGCGTCGGCAGCACCCGCCCCATCACAGCGCGCCCTTCGTGCTGGGGATCGCGCCCGCGTTGCGCGGGTCGATCGCGGTGGCCTCGCGCAGCGCCCGGGAAACCGCCTTGAACTGCGCCTCGACCACGTGGTGGGCGTCCGGGTGGCCGCCCGGACGGGCCGCCCGCAGCACGTCCACGTGCAGGGTGATCCGGGCCGCCTGACCGAACGACTCCCAGATGTGCCGGGTCATGCTGGTCGGGTAGACCGGCCCGATGTACGGCGCGAGCACCGGCTCGTCGTGCACCACGTACGGCCGGCCGGAGAGGTCGACCGCGGCCCGGACCAGGACCTCGTCCATCGGGACGGTGGCCGAGCCGTACCGCCGGATGCCGGCCTTGTCCCCCAGCGCCTGGTCGAACGCGGCACCCAGGGCGAGCGCGGTGTCCTCCATGGTGTGGTGGGCGTCGATCTCCAGGTCGCCCATGGTGTGCACGGTCAGGTCGAAGCCGCCGTGCCGGGCGATCTGGTTCAGCATGTGGTCGTAGAAGCCGACGCCGGTCTCGATGTCGGCCTTGCCGGTGCCGTCGAGGTCGATCTCGACGAGGACCTTGGTCTCCTTGGTGACCCGCTCGATCCGGGCGGTGCGACTCATTGTGGCAGCTTCTCCATGGCGGAAAGGAAGGCGTCGGTCTCGGCGGGGGTGCCGGCGGTGACCCGCAGCCAACCGGGCAGGCCGACGTCGCGGACCAGCACGCCGGCGTCGAGCAGCCGGCGCCAGGCGCCGGACTGGTCGCCACCGACCTCGAACAGCACGAAGTTGGCGTCGCTGTCAGCGACCCGGTGCCCCCGGGCGCGCAGCTCGGCGACGATCCGGTCCCGCTGCTCCATGATCGCGGCGACCGTGCCGAGCAGGGCGTAGCGGTGCGCCAGCGCCGCGCGGGCGGCGGCCTGGGTGAGCGCGGAGAGGTGGTACGGCAGCCGAACGAGCTGCACCGCCTGCACCACGGCCGGGTCGGCGGCCAGGTAGCCGAGCCGCCCACCGGCGAAGCCGAACGCCTTGCTCATCGTGCGGGTGACCACCAGCCGGGGGTGGTCGGGCAGCACGGCGAGCGCGCTGACCGTGCCCGGCCGGGCGAACTCGGCGTACGCCTCGTCGACGACCACCATGCCGGGCGCCTCGGCCAGCACGGCGGCGACCACGGCCGGGTCGAGCGCGGTGCCGGTCGGGTTGTTCGGCGAACAGAGAAACACCACGTCGGGCCGGTGCGCCCGGACCTGGGCGACCGCGTCGGCGGCGGTCAGCCCGAAGTCGGCGCCGCGGGTGCCCGGGATCCAGCCGGTGCCGGTGCCGAGCGCCAGCAGCGGGTGCATCGAGTAGGCCGGGGTGAAGCCGAGCGCGATCCGCCCGGGACCACCGAACGCCTGGAGCAGCTGCTGCTGGATCTCGTTGGAGCCGTTGGCCGCCCAGACCTGGTCGACGGTGAGCCCGTGGCCGAGGTATCCGGCCAGGTCGGCGCGGAGCGCGACGGCGTCCCGGTCCGGGTAGCGGTTGAGGTCGCGCAGCTCGGCCGCGAGGGCCTTGCCGATCGCCTCCACCACCGGCTCGGGCACCGGATAGGAGTTCTCGTTGGTGTTCAGCCGGACCGGCACGTCGAGCTGCGGCGCCCCGTACGGCGTCAGGCCCCGCAGGTCGTCGCGGAGCGGAAGGTCGCCCAGCGTCGTCACGACCCGTCCCCCGCGAAGCGCACGCTGACGGCCTGGCCGTGGGCCGGCAGGTCCTCGACCCCGGACAGGGTGACCACGTGCGGGGCCACCTCGCGCAGCGCGTCGCGCCTGTACTCCACGAGGTGGATCCCGCGCAGGAAGGACTGCACGGACAGCCCGGAGGAGTGCCGCGCGCAGCCGCCGGTGGGCAGCACGTGGTTGGAGCCGGCGCAGTAGTCGCCGAGCGACACCGGCGACCAGGCGCCGACGAAGACCGCCCCGGCGTTGCGGACCCGCAGCGCCCACTCCCGGGCGTCCGCGGTCTGGATCTCCAGGTGCTCGGCCGCGTACGCGTCGACCACCCGCAGCCCCGCCTCGAGGTCGTCGACCAGGACCACGCCACTCTGCTCACCGCGCAGCGCGGTGCCGATCCGCTCGGCGTGCTTGGCCGCCGGCACCTGCCGGGCCAACTCCGCGTCGACCGCGTCGGCCAGCGCCACCGACGGGGTGACCAGCACGCTGGCGGCGAGGGGGTCGTGCTCGGCCTGGCTGATCAGGTCGGCGGCGACGTGCGCCGGGTCGGCGGTGTCGTCGGCGAGGATGGCGATCTCGGTGGGGCCGGCCTCGGCGTCGATGCCGACCACGCCGCGCAGCAGCCGCTTGGCGGCGGTGACCCAGATGTTGCCCGGGCCGGTGATCATGTCGACCGGCTCGCAGCGCTCGGCGCCGTCCGGGTCGACCGTCGCGCCGTAGGCCAGCATGGCCACCGCCTGGGCGCCGCCGACCGCGTAGACCTCGTCGACGCCGAGCAGCGCGCAGGCAGCCAGGACCCGCTGGTCGGGCAGGCCGCCGTTGTCCTTCTGCGGCGGGCTGGCCACCACCAGCGAGCGCACCCCGGCCGCCTGGGCGGGGACCACGTTCATCACCACGGTCGACGGATACATGGCCAGGCCGCCGGGCACGTAGAGGCCGACCCGGTCGACCGGCACCCAGCGCTCGGTCACCGTGCCGCCCGGCACCACCCGCGTGGTGTGGTCGGTGCGGCGCTGGTCGGCGTGCACCTTGCGGGCCCGGGTGATCGACTCCAGCAGCGCGGCCCGCACCTGCGGGTCGAGGGTGTCCTCGGCGGCCCGGATGGTCTCCACGGGCACCCGCAGGCGCTCCGGGGAGACGCCGTCGAACCGTTCGCTCGCCTCGCGGATCGCCGGGTATCCATGCTCCCGGACCGCCTCCACGAGGGGGCGGATCCGCTCGACGGCCACGGAGACGTCGAGCTGGGCACGGGGCAGCAGGCGGCGCGGGTCGCGCACCCCGCCGCGCAGGTCGATCCGATTCAGCACCCTTGCGAGTCTAGGCGGCCCGCCACCGACCCGGCCCGTGCCGCCCGTAGGCCGGGACGGTGAGCCGGGACACGCCGGGCGGGCGCCATCGGGATACCCTCGGACCCGTGACCGCACGGCTGCCGGTGTTCCCGCTCGGGACGGTCCTCTTCCCCGGGCTGGTCCTCCCGCTGCACATCTTCGAGGAGCGCTACCGGGCGCTGGTGCGCCACCTGGTCGGGCTGCCGGAGGGCGCGCCCCGGGAGTTCGGGGTGGTGGCGATCCAGGCCGGCTGGGAGGCCGCCCCGGCCGGGCCGCCGGGCCGGCCCGCCCTCGGCGGTGGGGAGGTCACGCTGCACGAGGTGGGCTGCACCGCGGAGCTGCGGCAGGTCACCGAGCTGGCCGACGGCGGGTTCGACATCGTCACCGTGGGGCGGCGGCGGTTCCGGATCGCCGAGGTGGACGAGGGCGCCGCGCCGTACCTGACCGCGGCGGTGGAGTGGCTGCCGGAGCCGGCCGGCACCGACGAGGTCGCCGGCCTGCTCGCCGCCCGGGTGATCTCGGTGTTCCGCCAGTACCTCGGCCTGATCCGGCCCGACCCGCAGGAGATCTCCGAGCAGCTGCCGGAGGATCCCACCGTGCTGTCGCACCTGGTCGCCGCGACCGCCGCGCTGACCGTCGCCGACCGGCAGCGGCTGCTCGCCATCGACGACACCGCCGCCCGGCTCCGGGCCGAGCTGCGGCTGCTCAACCGGGAGACGGCCCTGCTGCGTCAGGTCCGGGCCGTCCCGGTGCCGCTCAGCGAGCTGGCTGGTCCCCCGGTGCCGAACTGATCCCGGGGCCGGCCGGCGGCCAGCCGCCGTCAGGCTCCGGCTCCGGACGCAGCGACGACCACCGCGACCAGCCCGCCAGCAGGGTGTACGTCACGGTCACCCCGAACGCGGGCAGCAACAGGTTGCCGTGTGGCACGGGAAGCACACCGAGATACCAGTCCACCCCGCCCGCGCGCAGGTCGGCCGGCTTGGTGAAGAACGTCCCGTCCGGCGCGGTGGCCAGCAGCCGGTGGTAGGTGCCGAGCCCGATGCGGCGGCCGAGCCGCCAGGCCAGCACCGCCGCGCCGAGGCCGCCCAGCGCCCCGGCGAACAGGTCGAGCGGGCCGCGGCGGCGGCGCAGCACGAACCAGAGCGCGATCGCGGCGAGCACCCCGAAGCTGAGCCCGAGCAGGCTGAACCAGCCGTCGGCGGCGATCGGCTGCTCCGGCTGGGTGGTGGCGTAGATCGCCCCCTCGGGGGTCTTCTGCACCGGGGTGGCCGGCGCCACCGCGGCCCAGAGCAGTCCCAGCGGCGCACCGAGCACGCTCAGCAGGAGCGCGACGACGAGGGTGGTCCCGACCGCCCGCAGCCGGCCGGCGGGGCGGTCGTTGGCGGTCGCCATGCTGGCGACCCCCGGGTACCCGGCGAGCGGGTCCGCGCCGGGCGCGGTGACCGGGGTGCCGGCGGGCACCGGCAGGCCCGCAGGCCAGTCGGGCAGGTCGTGCTCCGCCGCATCGGATCCGGCCGGACGCCCGGCGCCGGGCGCGGGCGCGTCGGGCCGGCCGGCGTCCGGGGCGGGGCGCGGGGACGCCTCCGGGCCGCCGGACGGGCGGTCGGCGGCACCGGGCTCGCCGGGACGGTCGGCGGCCCGCTCGGAATCAGGGGTGTCCGGAGTCACCCGATGATCCTCTCAGGCGGCGGGCCGGCGCGGGGCGGCGGTGGCGGTCAGCGGGTGAACGGTTCGAGCATCACCGCGGCGGCCTTGAGCCACGCCTGCCGGGTCTCGGCCTGGAGCTGGTGGTATTCGATCGAGGAGCCGGTCTCCAGCGCGGGGTCGTACGGCACCACCGCGACCGCCCGGGTCCGAGTGGCGAAGTGCCGCTCCAGGTCGTCCTGGAGCGGGCTGCGCCCCGGCGTCGGGCAGGAGATCAGGGTGACCGCGTTGTCGGCCAGCTCGCCCATCCCGACCTCGTGCAGCAGGTCGAGCATCCAGTCCGCGCTGAACGCGGCGTCCTCGCGCGGCACGGTGGTGACCACGAGCTGGTCGGCGGCCTGCATGACGGTCCGCCAGTTCGGGCTCTCCACGTTGTTGCCGGTATCCACGCAGACCACCTCGTGGGTGCGGCGCAGCAACTCCAGCACCCGCTTGACGGTGAACTGGTCCAGCCGCTGGGCGAACCGGGGGCTCTCCTCGCCGGCGAGCACGTCGTACGAGCCGTCGGAGGCGTGCCGCAGGTAGTCGTCGAGGTGCTCCAGCAGGGTGGCGCCCTCCAGGATCTCGATCTGCGCGAGGTCGTGGACCAGGTGCCGGATGGTGCGGGCGTGCCGGGCGCTGCCGGCGCGCAGGCCGAGGGTGCCGCGCAGCTCGTTGTCGTCCCAGGCGAGCACGCCGCGCCCGCGGACGCTGCCCACGGTGGCCGCGCCGAGCACGGTGGCGGTGGTCTTGTGCACGCCGCCCTTGGGGTTGGCGAAGGCGAGCACCCGGGGGCCGCCCAGCTCGCGGCGGAGCACCCCGGCGGCCCGCTCCAGCTCGCTCTCCGGCCCCGGGGCGCGCCACTCGACCCGGGCCGCCGCCTGATACGTCGGGACCGGCGCGACCGGCTCCGGGTAGGCCGGCTCGGCCGGCGGAAGAGTGTCCGGCTGGTAGCGACCCCGCTCGAGCAGCGCGTAGCGGGACTCCGCCGGGGGCGGCTCGGGCCGGTAGCCGCCGTTGTCGAGCAGCGCGTAGCGGGACTCGACGGAGGCGGTGCCCCGGCCACGCGGCTCCGGCTGCGGCTGGCCGGGCTCGCTCTGGTACGCCGGCTCGGCCCGCCAGGACGGCTCGGCGCGGTGGTCCGGCTCGCTGCGGTACGCGGGCTCCGCCCGGTAGGCCGGCTCGCCGCCGTAGCCGGGCTCGACCCGGTAGGCGGGCTCCACCCGGTAGGTCGCCTCGACCCGGTACGACGGCTCGGCGCCGTACGACGGGTCACCCGGTCGCCCGGCGGCCTGGGCCCGGCCGGTCCAGCCGGTGCCGGCACGCCGGGGCATCTGCTCGGCGGGCGGCGGCGCCGCCTCGTCGGCGCGGCGCTCCGCCTCGCTCTCCTCCGCGCCGCGGCCGCCGAGCCGGGCCCGGTCGAACAGCGCCCGCCACCGCGGCGCCGGCTCAACCTGCCGACCCCAGCCGGTCTCGCTGCCGTCCAAGGCTCCGCCTCCCCCAGCCCATCGATCTCCGCCTGACAGGCTACGAACGAAACCCTATTCGGACCACACCCCTGAGCGCACATCCCCCGGTGGCTCTCCTCACCGCCGATCCGGGCGACGGCCGCCGACGGCCACGTCTCAGGAGGTGGGAGCCGGATTCGGCGATCCGGGGGCGGCCGGGGCCCCGCCGTGTGCCGGTGAGGATCCGTTCACCGTCGGTGCGGCTTCCGGCGAACTGCCCTTCCCGGGACCGCCGGTGGGGTCGGCCAGGGCGGTGTCGGCGGGCGGCCGGGCCACGTCCCGCTGTTCCGGCAGCGGCGGGGAGAACACCGTGCGATCCAGCCGCACCATTTCCGGCGCCGGATCGACCACCCGGACGCCGGATCGGCCGGCCAGGGCGCGCAGCGCCGCCGGGGTGTCCCGGACCACCGCGGCGTACACGCAGGCGCAGCCGGCGCGGTAGGCGGCCGCCTCCCGGGCCGCGACCGCCGCACCGGTCACGTACACCCGGTGCAGCTCGGGATCGGCGGAGGCCGCGGGGGCGGCGGCCCGGGCCCGGTAGTCGGCGGCCTCCCGGTCCTTGCGCGCGGCCACCTCGGCCATCCCGGCGACCACGTCGTCGGGGACCCGCATCGCGGCGATCCGGACGATCTCGGTCTGCCGGCCCGGCAGCGGCACCCGGGCGACCACCCCCGAGACCGGCGTGGCGCCCAGCGCGGTGGCCGCCTGCGCGGGCGTCAGGTACGCGGCGAAGGAGACCAGGGCGTAGTCGCCCGGTCCCGGGCTGGCCGGGGTGGCGAGCGCGGTCAGCTCGGTCGACGCGGCGCGCAGGTAGTCCGGGATACGGTCGCCGTCGGCCACGCCGACCCGGGTGACCTCGCCCACCGTGCGGTCGCCCGCCGGCTCGTCGCGCCGCTGCACGACCGCGACCACCAGCACCACCAGCGCGCACCCGAGGGCGATCCAGGTGAGCGCTGCGGACCGCGACGGGCGCGGCGGTACGTCGGCGGGCACGGCTTCCCTCGTCGGAGAGTCGGTCGGGTGGCGTCAGTCGCGGAGGATCTCCAGCGCCCGGGCCAGGTCGTCCGGGTACTCGCTGACGAAGGTGACCTCCGCACCGGTGCGCGGGTGCAGGAAGCTCAGCGAGCGGGCGTGCAGCCACTGCCGGGCCAGCCCGAGCCGGGCCGAGAGGGTCGGGTCCGCGCCGTAGGTCAGGTCGCCCACGCAGGGGTGCCGCAGCGTGGAGAAGTGCACCCGGATCTGATGGGTACGCCCGGTCTCCAGCCGCACGTCGAGCAGGCTGGCCGCCGGGAACGCCTCGAGGGTGTCGTAGTGGGTGATGCTCGGCTTGCCGCCGGAGACCACCGCCCAGCGGTAGTCGTGGTGCGGGTGCCGGTCGATCGGCGCGTCGATGGTGCCGCGCAGCGGGTCGGGGTGGCCCTGCACCACGGCGTGGTAGCGCTTCTCCACCTCGCGGTACTTGAAGGCGCGCTTCAACGCGGTGTACGCCGGCTCGCTCTTGGCCACCACCATGATCCCGGTGGTGCCCACGTCGAGCCGGTGCACCACGCCCTGCCGCTCGGCGGCGCCGCTGGTGGAGATCCGGTGGCCGATCCCGGCCAGTGCACCGATCACCGTCGGGCCGGTCCAGCCGGGGCTGGGGTGGGCGGCCACGCCGACCGGCTTGTCCACCACGACGATGTCGTCGTCGGCGTGGACCACGGTCAGGCCCGGCACGGCCTGCGGCACCACGGTCGGCGGGGCGGCCGGCGCGGGCAGCGTCACGTCCAGCCAGGAGCCCGCCTTGACCTTGTGCGAGTTGGGCCGGGCCACACCGTCGACCAGCGCGTCCCCGGCGTCGACCAGCCCCGCCGCGGCGGTGCGGGACAGCCCGAAGAGCCGGGAGACGGCCTGGTCCAGGCGCATGCCGTCGAGGCCGTCCGGGACGGGCAGCGAACGGTGGTCGCCGCCGGCGGCGAAGGCGGAGGTCACACCCGCCCCCGCGGCTCGCCGCCGGTGGTCGCTTCGGTGGACTCCGCGGCCTGCGTCGGCCCGGCGCCGGCCCGGCGGCCGTCGCGCTGCCGGCCGGTCAGCTCGAGCAGCACCGCGAGGACCACCCCGCAGACCAGGGAGCTGTCGGCCAGGTTGAACACCGGCCAGACCTGCCCGTACGGGTCGAAGAGGCTGACCATGTCGACCACGTGGCCGACGAAGTGCCCGGGGGCGCGGAAGATCCGGTCGGTCAGGTTGCCCAGGGCACCGCCCAGCACCAGCCCGAGCGAGACGGCCCACGGCAGCGACCGCAGCCGCAGCGCCATCCAGCCGATCCAGGCGATCACGCCGATGGTGATCAGCGGGAAGACCCAGGTGTGGTCGGAGCCGATGCTCCAGGCCGCGCCGCTGTTGCGGGTCAGGGTGAGGTAGACGGTGCCGCCGAGCAGCGACACCGGGCCCCGGCCGGTGAGCGACGACAGGGCCAGCTGCTTGGTCACGAGGTCGGCGAGGAGCGCGATCACGGCGACGGCGAGCAGGACCCCGACCGCCTTGCGGCGGGGCGTTCGGCCACCCGACTCGACGGTGTCGGACCCGGCGGGCGGTGCTGCGGTCATCTGCTCCCCATCGACGCTCTCAGCCGGTGCTGCTCACCGTCTGACGTACGGCCGCTGGGGAGCGGGCGTCAGCGCCGCTCCTCCAGCTGCTTGCAGGTCACGCAGAGGGTGGCCGACGGGAACGCGGCGAGCCGCTCCACCGGGATCGGGTTGCCGCACCGCTCGCACCAGCCGTAACCGCCCTCGTCGAGACGCTCCAGGGCGCGCTCGACCTGCGTGATCCGCTCTTTGATGCTGTTGGCGAGAGAGATCTCCTGCTCCCGCTCGAACGTCTTGGTGCCGGTGTCGGCCTGGTCGTCCCCGGCCGAGTCGGTCAGCCGGTCGCGCTGCAGCTCGGTGATCTCGCTCAGCGTCTGATCGTACTCGGCATTCAGCTCGTCCCGCCGCGCCGCCAGGGCGGCCCGGATCTTCTCGGTCTCCGCCGCGCTGCGGGTGGCCTTCGCCACCGGCTTGCGGCCGGCGGTCTTGGTGTCGGCTGGCTTCGCCATCGTCAGCTCCCTCGGCCGCGTACCGCGGCAGTCGGCGGTGCCTGGGCAGGGGTCACCCGCCTCGGCGTCCCCACGTGCAGAACGGGCGCGCGGCCAGGAAGGCCGCGCACTCCGGAGGGTGGCAAGAATACGGAACGTACAGGCGTCCGACAACGTGCCGCACCGTCGCACCGCGATTCAGCCCCGAACAGCCACCAATCGGGGCAAAGGGAACGCTAGCAGATCAACCGTCCCGGTCCTCGCCGTACTCACCAAACCACCGGGCCAACCGGCCCCGGCGGCTCACCGCGCGCAGCCGCCGCTCCGCCTCGTCACGCGCCTCGGCGGTGGTCACGATGAGCAGGCTGTCGCCGGTCTTGAGCCGGGTGTCCGGGCCGGGCACGAACCCCGCCCCGTCGCGCAGCACCAGGGTCACCGACGCGCCCACCGGCAGGCGCAGCTCGTCCACGTGCACCCCGCTCAGCCGGGACCCCGGCGGCACCTCGATCTGGAGGAGATCGGCCCGCATCCGTTCCAGCGGGGCCGTCTCGACCCGGATCTCGGCCGCCTCGGCGGGCGCGGTGACCCCGAGCCGGCGGGCCGCCGGGGCGAGCGTCCCGGCCTGGAGCAAGGTGAAGATCACCACCAGCACGAAGACGGCGTCGAAGAGCCGGTCCGCGCCGGGCACCCGGAGGGAGAGCGGGATGGTGGCCAGCACGATCGGCACCGCCCCGCGCAGCCCCGCCCAGGAGAGGAAGAGCTGCTCGCGCAGGGGGAACCGGAACGGCAGCGCGGAGACCGCGACCGACAGCGGCCGGGCGAGCAGCAGCAGGGCCAGCCCGGTCACCACGGCCGGCAGCACCGCGTCGCCCAGCCGGGTCGGCGACACCAGCAGGCCCAGCAGGACGAACAGGCCGATCTGGGCCAGCCAGGCCAGCCCGTCGGCGAAGCCGAGGATGGCCTGCCGGTGCGGGAGGCGGGCGTTGCCGAGCAGCACCCCGGCGACGTAGACGGCGAGGAAACCGGAGGCGTGCAGCACCGAGCCGGCGGCGTACGCCAGCACGGTGAAGCCGACCACCGCGATCGGGTAGAGGCCGGCCGAGGGCAGCGCGGCGCGGCGCATGGCGTACCGGCCGGTGATGCCGGCGGCCACCCCGACGGCCGCGCCGACGCCCAGCTCGTAGCCGACCAGGAGGACGTCGTACCACCAGGGGTGGGCGGCGGCCACGCCCCGGGAGAGCAGCAGCACCAGGATCACCACCGGGGCGTCGTTCATGCCCGACTCGGCCTCGAGGGTGGCCACCAGGCGCGGCGGCAGACGCAGCCGGCGCAGGGTGGCGAAGACGGCCGCCGCGTCGGTGGAGGAGAGCACCGCGCCGTAGAGCAGCGCCAGCCGCCAGTCCAGGCCGAGCAGCAGGTGCACCACGACCCCGACCACCGCGATGCTGACCACCACGCCCACCGTCGAGAGCGCCGCGGCCATCCCGAGCACCGGGCGCAGCGTGCTCCACCGGGCGCTCAGGCCACCCTCGGCGATGATCACGATGAGGGCGCAGAAGCCGAGGACCCGGGTCAGCTCGACGTTGTCGAAGCGGATGCCCAGGCCCGCCTCGCCGATCGCCACCCCGAGCGCGAGGTAGACGAGGAGACTCGGCACCCCGAGCCGGGTGGAGAAGCGCACCGCGCCCACCGCCACGAGCAGGACGGCCGCGCCGAGCAGCAGTGCGAGATCCAGCCCGGGCGTCATCCGCTACCGGCCCGGGCGGTCCTCACTCGGCCGATCCGTCGCGCAGCCGACGCAACACGTCGGGCAGCCCGGCGGCCGGTCGCTCGATCAGGAAGAGCTTGTCGCGGCTGGCCGCGCCGGCGCGCAGGGAGACCGCCGCCGGCCGGACGCCGAGGGCACCCGCCAGCGCCCGCCGGGCCGCCTCGGTGGCCCGCCCGTCCACCGCGGGCGCGTTCACCGCGATCACCAGAGCCGGCCCGTGCGGGCCGTCGAAACGTCCGCCGACCCGGGCCCGGGAGGCGCCGGGCTTCACCCGTACCGCGACGGTGAGCGGGGCGTCCATGGTCACCACGATCGGCCCAGCGGCGGGTCGGCGAGCAGGACGGTGGCCGGGGCGCAGCGGGCGCACGGGGTGAAGCCCAGCTCGACCGCCTCGGCGACGGGCAACTGTTCGTCGTCCCGGCCCACCAGGTGGGGGCAGTCGGCCAGGTGGAACCGGGGATGCCCGTCGACCACCCGGACCTCGTCGTCGAGGCGGGACAGCCGGGCGGCCTCCGCCGGCGACAGGGACTGCGCGGGCGGGTCGGCGTCGTACGGGCCCTCGGCGGCCGGCGAGGTGGGCGCCGGGGCGTCCGGCACCGGGACGGCGTCGTCGGGGAACGGCGCCCGCGGGTCCGGGGGCAGGTAGGGATCCGCGACGACCGGCTCCCGTGGGGAGTACGCCGGGTCGGCGACCGGCGGCTCGGGTGGTTGCCGCCACCCGGGTGCGCCGGTGCCGACCGTCGACGGGATGTGCTGGACCGGGATCTCCGGCTCCACGGGCGGCGGGCCGCCCGGGTCGGTGCGGGGGCGCGACCGGTCGGTCCGGTCCGCCGTGGTCCGGGCGACGGCCGCCTGGCGGGCGCCCGCGACGAGGGCCACGGCGGCCAGCAGGCTGGCCGCGATGGAGGTGATCAGCAGCGGGCTGGACCCACCGGCCAGCCCGGCCACCAGGAGCACGACCGCGACGGGGATGAGCAGGATGCTGGTGACTATCACGGCTCACCCCCGCCGCGTCGTGTCGGTCTGCGCTGCCGGCGGCCGTCCGGGGACGGCCACCGACGGCGGGATCAGCGGCCGGACTCGAGCGAGCCCGCGCGGCCGGCGCCGTAGGAACCGGCGAGGCCGGCGGTGGCGAGGCCGTTGTTGCCGCCCGCGGCGCGGGTGCCCTCGTGGTTCATCTCGGCCTCCAGGCCCTGGCCGCGGCCGTCGAGGTCGCGCAGCTGGCTCTCCAGGTACGCCTTGAGGCGGGTGCGGTACTCGCGCTCGAACTGCTTGAGTTCCTCGATGTGCTTCTGCAGCGCGGTGCGCTTGGCGTCCAGGCCGCCCATGGCCTCCTGGTGCCGCTGGCGGGCGTCCCGCTCGAGGGCGTCGGCCTTGGCGCGCGCCTCGCGGGTGACCTCCTCGGCCTTGGACCGGGCCTCGGAGAGCAGCTGGTCGGCCTCGCGGCGGGCGTCGGACACGTGGTCGTCGGCGGTGCGCTGGGCCATCATCAGCACCCGCAGCGCCTGCTGCTCGCCGTCCGGGCCGGCGGCCGGGCCACCCTGGGCGCGGACCTGCTCCAGCTCGGCCTGCATGGCGCGGGCCGCCTGGTCGGCGGCCGCCTTGTCGCGCTGCACGCGGTCGAGCTGGGCCTTGACGTCGTTGAGCTCCGCCGCGAGGCGGGGGTCGCCGCCGGGGCCGGCGGGCGCGCCGCCTCGACCGCCGCGCTCCACCTGGGCGCGCAGCTCGTTGTTCTCCTCGATCAGACGGGCAAGCTCGCGCTCGACCTCGTCCAGGAAGGCGTCGACCTCCTCCTCGTCATACCCCCGCTTGCCGATCGGCGGCTTTTTGAAGGCGACGTTGTGGACGTCGGCCGGGGTCAGCGGCATCGAAACTCCTCGGGTCAGTTGCGGCCGCGAAAGCAGGCTGATCAGCTGAAAGCTTTGATCAGCTGCCCTAACACGAACTCCATCAGCACGAACAGGATAACCAGGAGCACAAGAGAGGCCAGGTCGACGCTCACGCTACCAATTCGCAGTGGTGGAATCACACGCCTCAACGCGCGCAGGGGCGGATCAGTGACGCTCCACACCAATTCCAGTCCGGCCGACGCTCCCCGCCCCGGTTGCCAGCGGCGACCATAGGCCAGAACCGCGCTGAGGACAAATCGGGCCAAGAGTACAAGCAGGAACAGGTACACCAGCAGATAGAGCACCTGGAACAGGATCGACAACACGGCAGGCGACGTCCCTCGGTCGTGCGGGCTAGCTCAGGCTGAAAAAGCCGCCCTCAGCGATCTTGGCCTTGTCCTCCGCGGTGACCTGGACGTTGGCCGGTGAGAGCAGGAACACCCGGTTGGTCACGCGCTCGATCGTACCGCGCAGCCCGAACGCGAGCCCGGCGGCGAAGTCCACCAGCCGGCGGGCGTCCGCCTCGTCCATTTCGGTGAGGTTGATGATCACCGGGACGCCGTCGCGGAAGTGCTCACCGATGGTGCGCGCCTCGCGGTAGGTGGTCGGGTGCAGCGTGGTGATCTGGTAGCGCTGCTCGTCCTCGGCGGCCACCGCCCGCTCCCGCGACTGCACCTGCGGCGCCAGGGCCAGGTTGTCCCGGGTGTGGTAGGTCAACGCGCCGGAGGTCTCGCCGGCTCCGGACCGGGTGATCGACCGGACGCTGGACCGCTCCGTCCGCTCCGGACGCTCGAGGTCGGCCCGGTCGGTGTCGACGGCGCGGCTCGAGGCGCGCTCGGTCAGCCGACCCCGGTCGCCGACCCGGGTACGGGTCACCGGCGGCTCCTCGGACTCCTCGTCCTCCTCGTCGGCGAACTCCTCCGAGTACCGGCTCGACCGGTAGCGCGAGTCCCGGTAGCCACCCTTGTCGTAGCCACCGTCCTCGTACGCCCGCTCGTCATCCTCCTCGACGAGTCCGAGCCAGACCCCCGCCTTGCGCAGTGCACCCATCCCCGCGCCCTTCCGTCCGCCGTGCGGCACGCGCCCCCGTGCCGTGTCGCTTGATCACGAGTGGACAACGACGTGCCCACCGGACCGGATCGGCAATCCCCTGGCGAGCGATTCGCGATCCGCTCGCCACGGCCCCCGGCTACGGGAACGCCGTTCCTGAACAACACAGATGTAATTTGCTTCCTTCGCGGTCAGGCTACCGCAGCGTGGGGCGCATTCCGAGCAACGCGCTACCGACGCGGACATGTGTCGCGCCGTACCCGATCGCGATTTCCAGATCGCCACTCATTCCGGCCGACAACATCGTCGCCTCCGGATACCGGCCGCGGAACCGTTCCGCCACCTCGGCCAGCCGGGCGAACGCCCGTTCCGGCTCCCAGCCCAGCGGCGCCACCGCCATCAGGCCGCCCAGCCGCAGCGCCCCGGCCCCGGCCACCGCCTCGGCCACCGGGTCGAGACCGCGGTCCGGGTCGGTCGCGTCGGGCAGCGCCCCGCCCCGGGCCGGATCGCCGTCGATGCTCACCTGCACCAGCACGTCCAGCGGTCGGTCCCGCCCGGCCGCCGCGGCGGCGTCGAGGGCGCCGGCCAGCCGGACACTGTCGACCGACTGGACCACGTCGGCATACCGGACCACCGAGCGGCACTTGTTGCGCTGCAGCTGGCCGATGAAGTGCCAGCGCGGCACGACCCCGGCGACCGCCACCTCGGCGGCCTTCGGGGCCGCCTCCTGGTCGCGATTCTCCCCCACGTCGGTCACCCCGAGGCCGGCCAGCGCCACCACGTCGCCAGCCGGGTAGGTCTTGGTCACGGCGACCAGGGTGACCTCGCCCCGGTCCCGCCCGGCAGCCGCGCAGGCGTCGGCGATGCGGGTACGGACCCGGGCCAGCCCGGCCGCGAGTTCGGCGCGACGGTCGGGTCGCACCGTGGCTGTCGTGTCGGTCATCGGCGCGGCTCAGGAACCGTTCTTGAGGAAGTCGGGCACGTCGACGTCGTCGAAGAGCACCCGGCGCGGCGACTGCTGCGGGGCCGGCATGGTGGTCGGCGGGTTGACCGCCGCGTTCGGCTGGGCCGGCTGGTTCTGGTTGGTCTTGCGGCCCGGCTCGGCCGCCTTGTACGCGGGCATGCCCCCGTCGAAGCCGGCCGCGATCACGGTCACCCGCACCTCGTCGCCGAGGGCGTCGTCGATGACCGCGCCGAAGATGATGTTGGCCTCCGGGTGCGCCGCGTCGGTGACCATCTGGGCGGCGTCGTTGATCTCGAACAGGCCCAGGTCGGAGCCGCCGGCGATGGAGAGCAGCACGCCCCGGGCGCCGTCCATGCTCTGCTCCAGCAGCGGGCTGGAGATGGCCGCCTCGGCCGCCTCGACCGCGCGGTTCTCGCCGCGGGCGCTGCCGATGCCCATCAGCGCGCTGCCCGCCCCGTTCATCACGCTCTTGACGTCGGCGAAGTCCAGGTTGATCAGACCGGGAGTGGTGATCAGGTCGGTGATGCCCTGAACACCGGAGAGGAGCACCTGGTCGGCCGTGCGGAAGGCGTCCATCATGCTGATGTTGCGGTCGCCGAGCGCCAGCAGCCGGTCGTTCGGGATGACGATCAGCGTGTCGCACTGGTTGCGCAGCTCGTCGATGCCGGACTCGGCCTGCACCTGGCGACGCTTGCCCTCGAAGGAGAACGGCCGGGTCACCACGCCGATGGTCAGCGCGCCGAGCTTGCGGGCGATGTTCGCCACCACCGGCGCGCCGCCGGTGCCGGTGCCGCCGCCCTCGCCGCAGGTCACGAAGACCATGTCGGCGCCCTTGAGCACCTCCTCGATCTCGTCGCGATGGTCCTCGGCGGCGTTCTTGCCGACGTCCGGGTTCGCGCCGGCGCCCAACCCCCGGGTCAGTTCCCGGCCGACGTCGAGCTTGACGTCGGCGTCGCTCATCAGCAACGCCTGCGCATCGGTGTTGATCGCGATGAACTCGACGCCCTTGAGCCCAACCTCGATCATCCGGTTGACGGCGTTGACGCCGCCGCCACCGATGCCGACGACCTTGATGACCGCCAGATAGTTGTGCGGAGGTGTCATCTCCGGTCCTTTCCCTTCGAGATTGGCATGGGCCGACCCCACACGGCTTGGCCGGACCAGCGGCGGAGCATTCCCAGCGAGGACGACGACGGAAACCCTCACCCTCTACTAGAGGCTTAGAGCAATGTCAACCACTGATCTCTTCGGGGCAACGTAAGCGCCGCCGCGCGATGAGCCAAGGACCTTTCCGGCGTGTCGCCGCCGGGAGCGGGCGGTGACACATCCGCCGACCGACCGCTGAGCGGGCCGGCCCACGTCGGCTGAGCGGCGGATCACTGGTAGGTGACCACGTCCGGCGCGCTGACGTCGATCGTGTCGGCCTTCCGACCGAGCAGGGCGGTGGCCACCTTGGACTTGTCGGGACCCCGGGTCGCGTCCCCCCAGAACACCGTCCGGCCCTCCCGCAGCCGCAGGGTGATCCGGGCCAGCCCGGCCACGTCCACGGCGACCAGTTCGGCGCGCAGCCGCGGGCTGAGCGCGGCGAGCACGTCCAGCCCCGCCCGGGTGCCCGGGTCGTCCGGCGCCGGCTTGCCGACCCGGACCACCGGCAACCCGTCGGGGGCCCGGGGCAGGTCCCGGAAGACCACGCCGGCGCGGTCGATCACGGCGAACCGGTCCCCCTGCGGCACCGCCGCCACCGGGGTCCGCTCCACCACCCGGATCACCAGCGTCCCCGGCCAGTCCCGCTCCACCGTGGCCCGTTCCACCGGGGCGAGGGCGCCGACCCGGCGGGCGGCCGCGGCGAGGTCCACCCGGGCCAGCGGCGCGTCGTCCGGGACGGCCGCGGCGTCGCGTACCTCGACCGGGGTGACCAGCTTCGCGCCGACCACCCGCACCTCCCGGACGCCGAACAGGCCGGTGCCGAGCAGCGTCCAGGCGACCAGCCCGGCGACCGCGAGCACCCCGGCGGCGACCGCCCAGGGCAGCGCCGCGCGCATCCGGCGCTGCCGGGCCCGGGCCATGAACCGCCGGGTGGAGGGCGGTACGGCGTCGGCGCCCGCCCGGACCAGCTGCCACTGCCGGACCGGGTTGCGCCGGCCGGCCCCGCCGTCCTGGCCCGGGGTCCGGCCACGGGCCGGGCCGGGGCTCATCCGGCCGTGGCCGCCGCGCCGTCCGGGCCGACGCCGGTGCCGATCGCCGCCTCGCCCGCCCCACCGGCAGGCGCCAGCAGGGCGTCGAGCAGTTGGTCGCCCATCAGCGAGATCGGCGGCGCGCCCATGGTCACCACCACGTCGCCCGGGCGGGCCCGGCGGGCCACCTCGGCCGACACGTCGTCCCACGCCTCGACGAAGACCTTCCGGTCGGCCGGCAACGGCACCGCCTCGACCAGCGCGACCGAGCCCTCGCCGGGCTGGCGCAGCTCGCCCGGCCCGAAGACCTCCAGCAGGACCAGCTCGTCGGCGATGGCGAGGGCGGCGGCGATCTCCGGCTGCAGGTCGCGGGTGCGGTAGAGCCGGTACGGCTGGAACACCACGATCAGCCGGCCCGCACCGGCCACCTCGCGCAGCGTCTGCAGGGCCAGCGTCATCGAGGTCGGGTGGTACGCGTACTCGTCGTAGACCAGCACGCCGTCCGCCACACCCTTGCGCTCGAAGCGCCGCCGCACCCCGGGGAACGCGCCGAGTGCCGCCTCGGCCGCCGTGACCGGCAGGCCCAGCAGGTACGCGGCGAGCACCGCCGCGGCGCTGTTGAGCGCCATGTGCCGCCCGGGGATCGGCAGCCGGATCTCGCCCAGCGACCGGCCCTCGATCTCGGCCAGGTAGCGCACGCCCTGGGCGGAGGAGGCCACCTCGCTCATCCGCAGGTCGGCGTCGGGCGACTCGCCGTACGTCCAGACCCGGCGGCCCTCGGCCCGCAGCGTCTCGGCCAGCCGCCGGCCGCCCGCGTCGTCGGCGCAGGTGATGACGAACCCCTCGGGGTCGGTGAGCCGGGCGAACTCGGCGAACGTCGCCTCCAGGTTCGCCAGGTCGCCGTACGTGTTGAGGTGGTCCGCCTCGATGTTGGTGATGATCGAGACGTACGGGCGGTAGATGAGGAAGGAGCGGTCGCTCTCGTCCGCCTCCACCACGAAGTGCTCGCCGGTGCCGTGGTGCGCGCCGGAGCCGACCTCGGAGATCTCCCCGCCGATCACGAAGGACGGATCGGTGCCGGCCTGCTGGAGCACCATGGTGACCATCGAGGTGGTGGTGGTCTTGCCGTGGGTGCCGGCGACCGCCACCGTCCGCCGGCCGGTCATCGCGGCGGCCAGCGCCTCGGACCGGTGCAGCACCCGCAGGCCGCGCCGGCGCGCCTCGACCATCTCCAGGTGGTCCTGCGGGATGGCCGACGAGTAGACCACGGTGTCCACGCCGTCGAGGTTCGACGCCTCGTGGCTCATGTGGATGGTGCCGCCGAGCGCGCGCAGCCCGGCCAGGGAGGGCCACTCCCGCAGCTCGCTGCCGGAGACCGGCAGGCCCCGGGTGAGGAAGAGCCGGGCCAGGCCGCTCATGCCGACGCCGCCCACCCCGATCAGGTGGATCCGGCCCAGGTCCTCCGCGGTCATGGTGCCGGCGGGGGTGAACTGCGCGGTGTTCATGAGAGGTACCTTCCCGTCGCGGCGGGCCCGGTCACCGGACCACCGCCTCGTAGACGAAGTTCAGCAGGGCGACATCGCCGTCGCGCCGGCCGTACGCGGCCGCGGCGGCGCCCATCGCGGCGAGCCGCCGCGGGTCCCGGATCAGCGGGATGACCGTCCGCTCCAGCCAGTCCGGGGTCACCTCGGCGTCGTCGACGAGCAGCCCGCCGCCGGCCTCCACCACGGGCAGCGCGTTGCGCTTCTGCTCCTGGTTGCTGTGCGGGTACGGCACGTAGATGGTGGGCAGGCCGATCGCGGCCACCTCGGCACAGGTCATCGCCCCGCCCCGGCCCAGCATCAGGTCGGCGGCGGCGTATCCCAGCTCCATCTCGGACAGGTAGGGCAGGGTCACGTACGGCACCGGCAGGTCGGTGGGGACGGAGACCGGCTCGTTGCGGGCGCCGATCACGTGCAGTACCTGCACACCGTTGCGGGCCAGCTCCTTGGCCGCCCCGGCGACCGCCAGGTTGATCGAGCGGGCACCCTGCGAACCGCCGGCGACGAAGAGCACCGGCAGGTCGGGGCGGAGTCCGAAGTGGGCCCGGGCGGCGTTGCGCATGGCAGCCCGGTCCAGGCCGGCGATGCCCCGGCGCAGCGGCACCCCGACCACCCGGGCGTCGCGCAGCGACTCGGCCTGCAGCGGCTGGTGCGGGAAGCCCACCGCGACGTTCTTGGTGAACTTCATCCCCAGCCGGTTGGCCACGCCCGGCGGCACGTTCACCTCGTGGATGACGATCGGCAGCTCGCGCCGCCAGGCGGCCAGGTAGCCGGGCACCGAGACGTACCCGCCGAAGCCGACCACGACGTCGGCCTGCACCTCGTCGATCACCTTGCCCGCCGCCCGGGCCGCCTTCCACATCCGGTCCGGGGTGCGGACCAGGCTCATGTTGACCGAGCGGGGCAACTGGTAGGCCGGGATCTGGCGCAGGTCGTAGCCGGCCGGCGGGATCAGCTCGTTCTCCAGGCCCTTCGGTGTGCCCAGGCAGGTGATCCGGACACTCGGGTCGTGACGGCGCAGGCAGTCGGCGAAGGCCAGCAACGGATAGATGTGCCCACCCGTACCGCCTCCGCAGAGCACCACCGAACGCAGCGGACCCATCAGCGTCTCCTCTCGCTCGCCGCGCCGGCGCGCGACCGGCCCGGCCGGGCGCCGCGGGTTGCGGCCTGGTCGTCCTCCCGCCGCGTCCGGGACCGGGGCACGGACCCACGGTCCCCCGGTGGCGACGCCGGTCGGCGGCGCCGCCCGGGAAGCGGCGGCAACGGGGCCCAGAGTAGTCGGACCCACCGGGCGGGCGGACGGGCATGCAGGGCTCGCGCCGCGTCCGGCTCCGCGCGGGCGAAGGAGGCGAGCATCCCGACCGCGGCCAGAGTCACCACCAGGGCGCTGCCGCCGTCGGAGATGAACGGCAGCGGCACGCCGGTCAGCGGCAGCAGGCCGGTGACCCCGCCGATGTTGATCACGGCCTGGCCGACCAGCCAGGCGGTGACCCCCGCGGCGGCCAGCCGGCGGAACGGGTCGTCCACCCGGCGGGCGATCCGCAGCCCGGTGTACGCCAGCACGGCGAAGAGCACCAGCACCACGACGCAGCCGACCACGCCCAGTTCCTCGGCGATGATCGCGAAGATGAAGTCGTTGTGCGCCTCGGGCAGCCAGCCGAACTTGAAACTGCTCTTGCCCAGTCCCACGCCGAACCAACCGCCGTGCTCCACCGCGTAGCGGGCCTGGACGAGCTGGTAGCAGCCCTCCAACTGCTCCTGGAAGCAGGTCTTCGGGTCGGGCGGGTCGAGGAACGAGGTGAGCCGGGTCAGCCGGTAGTTGGCGGCGTCGCTCGAGCCGGAACCGGCGCCGAGTGACGCGGCGGCGACCAGCAGGCCGACGCCGGCCAGGCCGACCGCGGAGAGCGCGGCGAACACCCGCGTCCGCACGCCGGCCGCCCACAGCATGCCGACCACCAGCGCCAGCAGGCAGAGCATGCTGCCCAGGTCGTTGTAACCGACCAGCACGAAGAGCAGGCCGACCACCGGGAAGAGCGGGGTGGCCAGCTCCTTCCACCAGCCCAGCGCGGCACCCTTGCGGGCCAGCACGTGCGCACCCCACAGCACCAGCGCGAACTTGGCCACCTCGACCGGCTGCACCGAGATCGGGCCGAGGTAGAGCCAGAGCAGCTCGGCCTTGAGCGGACCGATCGCCTTGACCCGGAACAGCGCATCCAGCGCGACCAGCAGGTTGAGGATCAGCAGCAGCACCACGGCCAGCCCGAGGAAGGGTCGGCCCAGCGCGCGGAACGAGCGGGCGGGCAGCCGCTGGCAGGCCCAGAACGCCACGATGCCGATCACCGCGAAGATCGTCTGCTTGACCAGGGAGGCGGAGGCGTCGCCGCGGTCGGCGTAGTCCTTCACGCTGGTCGCCGAGAAGACCATGGTCAGGCCGATCAGCAGCAGCAGGCCGGTGCTGGAGAGCAGCAGGTAGTAGGAGGCCAGCGGCCGGGCCAGCAGCCCGCGCAGCGCGGCCAGCCCGCCGGCCGCGTCCAACCCGAGCAGCGGGGCCGGCGGGTCCGCCGGCCGGGTCACGGCGGGTGGTCGCGCGGCCTGCGTGTCGGTCGTGCCCTCGGTGTCTCGTCCCTCCCCCACGTGCCCATCATCGCGGCTCGGCGCGCCCGCCCGTGGCGCAACCGCCCGGTCGGCGTGTCGCACTGGTGAAAGGACGGGCCCCTGGTCAACGCCAGGCGTTGACAAGGGGCCCGTCCTCACCGGTCAGGGTCAGGAGCTCAGGTGACGGCGGCGAGGAACTCGCTGTAGAACAGGCCGAGCGCGATGGCCACGCCGATGCCGGCGATGATCCAGAACCGGACCACGATGTTGACCTCGCTCCAGCCGGCCAGCTCGAAGTGGTGCTGCAGCGGCGACATCCGGAACACCCGCTTGCCGGTGGTCCGGAACGAGATGATCTGGATCACCACCGACATCGTGATGATCACGAAGAGGCCGCCCAGGATCGGCAGCAGCAGGATGGTCCGGGTGGACATCGCCATGCCGGCGATCAGCCCACCCAGGCCGAGCGCCCCGGTGTCACCCATGAAGATCCGGGCCGGCGAGGTGTTCCACCACAGGAAGCCGACACAGGCCCCGGCCGCCGCCCCGGCGATCAGCGCGATCTCCAGCGGGTCCCGGACCGTGTAGCAGTAGGCCTCGGTGTAGTTCGGGTCGGCGCACCAGTGCCGGTACTGCCAGAAGGCGATCAGCGCGTACGCGGCGAGCACCATCACCGAGGCGCCGGTGGCCAGGCCGTCCAGGCCGTCTGTCAGGTTCACCCCGTTGGTCGCCGCCATCACCACCATGATGATGACGATCACCGCGCCGACCTTGCCGATCTCCAGGGCCGGGATGTCCCGGATGAAGCTCAGCGTGGTGCTGCCGACGGTCTCGGTGTTGGTCGCGATGCCACGGACGTCGGTCATGCTGCTCGGGAAGTAGAGCGCCACGATGCCGAAAATCGCGCCGACCAGGATCTGGCCGGCGAGCTTCCCGCGCTTGTTCAGACCCCCGCTGTGCCGCTTGCGGACCTTGAGGAAGTCGTCGATGAAGCCGACCGCGCCGGAGAACACCATCAGCCCCAGCAGCACCAGCGCCGTGATGGTCGGCTCGACCTGGGCGATCTGCGCGTCCGGCAGGGTGGTCAGGGCCAGGTGGCCGGCGACGTACGCGATCACCGTGGCCAGGATGAAGACCACGCCGCCCATCGTCGGCGTGCCCTTCTTGCCCTGGTGCATGGCCGGGCCCTCGGCCCGGATCGGCTGGCCGGCCTTGAGCCGGGTGAACACCTTGATCGCGATCGGGGTGCAGAACAGTGAGATGAGGAAGGCGACCCCGACGGCGACGATCACCGCCCTCATGAGGTGACCTTCTCCCCGGTGGCCTCGCGCAGCGCGTCGGCCACCTCCCAGGTGCGGTACCGGGAGCCCTTCACCAGCACCACGTCACCCGGACGTAGCTCACTCCGCAGCACCTCGACGGCCGCCGCCTGATCGGTGAGCAGCACCGACTCTCCTCCCCAATTGCCTACTGCTGTCGCGCCTTCGTGGATCGGCGCCGCCGGCTCGCCCACCACGAGCAGCCGGTCGACCCCCAGCTCGGCCGCGAGCCGGCCGACCTGCTGGTGCCCCTCCCGTTCAAAGTCGCCCAACTCGGCCATGTAGCCGAGCACCGCGACGGTACGCCCCCGCCCGCGCATGCTCGCGAGCGCCCGCAGCGCCACGCCCGTCGACGCCGGGTTGGCGTTGTACGAGTCGTCGATCACGGTGATCCCGTCGGAGCGCTCGAAGACGTCCATCCGCCTTGTGGAGACCAGGCCCAGCTCGCCCAGCGCGACGGCCAGCTCGGCCAGCGGCATGCCCAGCTCGCGGGCGACCGCCGCGGCGGCGAGCGAGTTGGAGACCTGGTGCCGCCCGGTCAGCCCGAGCCGCACCGGCGCGCGCCCCTCCGGGGTCACCAGCGTGTACGCCGGCCGCCCCCGCTCGTCCAGCGTCACGTCCACGGCGCGTACGTCGGCCCGCTCCGACTCGCCGTACCGGACCACCCGGGCCTCGGTGCGCGACGCCATCGCGTCCACCAGCGGGTCGTCGGCGTTCAGCACGGCCAGCCCGTCGGCCGGCAGCGCCTCGACCAGCTCCCCCTTGGCCAGGGCGATGGTCTCCACCGAGCCGAATTCGCCGATGTGCGCCACACCGACGTTGAGCACCACCGAGATCCGCGGCGGCACCACCTCGCACAGGTAGCGCACGTGCCCCACCCCGCGGGCGCCCTTCTCCATCACCAGGTAGCGGGTCTCCGGGCCGGCCTGCAGCGCCGTGTACGGGTGCCCCAGCTCGTTGTTGAACGAACCGGGCGGCGCCACGGTCGGGCCGAGCCGCACCGCGAGCTGGGCGATCAGGTCCTTGGTGGTGGTCTTGCCCGAGGAGCCGGTCAGCCCGATCACGGTCAGCCCGGGCAGCCGGTCGACCACCGCGCGGGCCAGTCGCCCCATCGCGTCGAGCGCGTCGGCGACCAGCACCATCGGCACGCCGGACACCTCGCGGGTGCCGAGCACGGCCACCGCGCCGGACTCCACCGCGCCGGCGGCGTAGTCGTGGCCGTCCACCTTCTCGCCGGGGAAGGCCACGAAGAGCCCGCCGGGCGTGACCTTGCGCGAGTCGAACTCGACCGTGCCGGTGACCCGGGCCGCCGGGTCGGCGGCGACCAGCCGGCCGTCGACGGCCGCGGCGACCTCGGCCAGGCTCAGCGGGATCATCGCTGCCCCACCAGGTCACCGAAGCGGGCGCGCAGCGCCTCGGCCAGCTCCACCCGGTCGTCGAACGGCAGCACCTCGCCGTTGATCTCCTGACCGCGTTCCTGGCCCTTGCCCAGCACCGCCACCACGTCACCCGGTTCGGCCAACCGGACCGCCTCCTCGATCGCGGCCCGCCGGCCGGGCGCCTCGACGATCCGCCCGGCGGCGTTCGCCGCGTACGCGCCGGCCAGCACCTCGGCCCGGATCGCGGCCGGGTCCTCGGTGCGCGGGTTGTCGTCGGTCACCAGCACCACGTCGGCACCCACCGCCGCGGCGGCGCCCATCACCGGGCGCTTGCCCCGGTCCCGGTCGCCGCCGGCGCCCAGGACGCAGATGAGCCGGCCGGCGGTCAGGTCCCGCAGGGCGGCCAGGACCGCCTCGATGGCGTTCGCCTTGTGCGCGTAGTCGACCACGCCCCGGACCGGGGCGTCGCCGCTGACCAGCTCCAGCCGCCCCGGCACCCCGCCGCAGGCGGCCACCCCGGCCACCGCGGTGGCCGGGTCGACCCCGGCGGCCACCAGGACGGCGATGGCGAGCAGCGCGTTGGCCACGTTGTGCCGGCCGGGCAGCGCCACGCCGGTGGGCAGGGTCAGCCCGTCCGGGCCGTGCACGGTGAAGCGCTGGGCGTACCCCTCGCCGTCGATGCCGTCCGCCCACCAGGCGGCGGCCGGGTCGCCGGCCGCCGAGTAGGTCACGGTGGCCGGCTTCAGCAGGGGCCGCAGCGCCGGATCGTCATGGTTGAGCACCTCGACCTGGCAGCGCCCGTCGAAGAGTTTCGCCTTGGCCGCGAAGTAGTCCGCCTCGTCGGCGTGGAAGTCCAGGTGGTCGGAGCCGAAGTTGGTGTAGCCGCCGACGGTGAACCGCACCCCGCCGACCCGGCCCATGGCCAGGGCGTGGCTGGACACCTCCATGACCACCGTGTCGACCCCGCGCTCGCGGGCCACGGCCAGCATCGCGTGCAGGTCGGTCGCCTCCGGGGTGGTCCGCACGCTGTCGATCACCAGGTCGCCCAGCCGGGTCTCCACGGTGCCGATCAGGCCGGTGGTCCGCCCGGCGGCGCGCAGCCCGGACTCGATCAGGTAGCTGGTGGAGGTCTTGCCGGCCGTGCCGGTCACGCCGATCACGGTGAGCCCGGCGGTCGGATCGCCGTAGACGGTGGCGGCGACGTCGCCGAGCACCGCCCGGGGGTCGTCCACCACCAGGATGGGCAGGCCCGCGGCGGCGGCCAGCTCGACGCCGGCCGGGTCGGTCAGCACGGCCACGGCACCGGCCTCGGCCGCGCCGGCGGCGAACTCCGCACCGTGCCGGCGGGCGCCGGGCAGCGCCGCGTACAGATCGCCGGGGCGGACCTCCTGGCTGGCGTGGGTCACTCCGGTGACGGCCACCTCGGCGACCCCTTCCGGCGGCGCGACAGCCAGCCGGGCGGCGAGGTCGCCGAGCCGGACGGGGTTCACGGTACGGGGACGTGGATTGCCGGGCACGGCGTCAGACCCTACCCGGTCGTCCGGTCCCGACCACACTGCCGCCCCGGTGGTTCGTCCCCACTCACCGATGATGTCCCGCCGTGCCCGGTCAGCGCGGAAAGACCTCGAACTTCGGGGACCGGTTGGTCGCCGACGGCGGCACCCGGTAGTGCCGGAGGGTGAAGCCCATCATCTCCCGGAAGGCCGGCGCGGCCACCGCGCCACCCTCCCCGCCGGGGCTCCAGACGAACACGGCCACCACGTACCGGGGCTTCTCCGCCGGGGCCATCCCGATGAACGAACCCACCTCGCCCGGCTGCCGCTTGCCGTCCACGTACCGCAGGCCGGTGCCGGTCTTGCCGGCCACCCGGTAGCCGGGGACGGCGGCGGCCAGGCCGGTGGCCCGCCCGTCCGGGCCGTCGACCGTGGTGACCGCCTCCAGCATGGTGCGCAGGGCGGCGGCGTTCTGCGGGCTGAGCACCGAGCGGGTGATCGGAGCGGCGGCGGGGGTCTTCTTCCCGTCCGACCCGATCACGCTCTTGATCAGGTGCGGCTGGACGTACGTGCCGTCGTTGGCGATGGCGGCGTACGCGGCGGCCATCTGCAAGGGGGTGGCGTCCACGCTGTGCCCGATCGGCACCGACCCGTACGACGAGCCGCTCCACTGGTCGGCGGGGAGCAGCCGGCCGGAGGCCTCCCCCGGCATCCCCTCGCCGGTGGGCTGCCCGAGCCCGAACCGCTTCTGGTAGTCGATCAGTCGGTCCCGGCCCAGCTTGTCGGCGATCTCGATGGTCCCCACGTTCGACGAGAAGGCGAGCATCCCGGGGATGCTCATCTTCCGCCCGTTGGCCGGGTGGGTGTCCTGGAAGGTCGTGTCGCCCTCGCGGATCGTGTTGGGCACCGGGAACGCGGTGTCCGGCGTGATCACGCCCTCCTGGAGGGCCGCGCCGTAGGTGATCGCCTTGTGGATCGAGCCCGGGTCGACGATGAAGCTGGTGGCGGCGTCCTCCCGGTCGCTCGGGGAGTTGACCTTCTCCGGGTCGGCCGCGTTGTAGCCGGGGTAGCTCGCCTGGGCCAGCACCTCGCCGGTGGACGGCTCCAGGATCACGGCCGCTCCGACGCTGCCCCTGGTCTGGGCCATCTGGGTGGACAGGATCCGCTGCGTCATGAACTGCAGGTCCCGGTCGATGGTGAGCTCCATCGAGCCACCGGGCTTGGCCGGGGTGGTCAGGCTGTAGCCGCCCGGGATCGGGGCGGCCAGGTCGCCCTGCCCCACCTCGTACGTCTTCTTGCCGGGCTGGCCCTCCAGCAGGTCGTCGTACTTCGCCTCCAGGCCCTCCAGCCCGGTCATGTCCTGGCTGACGAAGCCGATCAGGTTGGCGGCCAGGTCACCGCCGGGCACCTCGCGCTTCTCGTCGCGGTGCACGCCGATGCCGGCCAGGTCCAGCGCCACGATCTGCTTGGCCTTGTCGATGTCGACACCGCGGGCCAGGTACTCGAACTGGGACGGAACGCCGGTGGGCAGCTTGCGGCGCTTCATCCGGTCGGCGAGGTCGGAGACGGACACCCCGAGCAGCGGGGAGAGCAGCCTGGCGGTGGCGAACCGGTCCTTGACCCGGGTCGGGTCGGCGAAGACGTACCGCGCCTCCACGCTGTGCGCCAGCGGGGCGCCGGTGCGGTCGTAGATGGTGCCGCGCGGGGCCGGCAGCTCGACCACGGCCAGCCGGTTGTCCAGGCCGCCGTCGGCGTACGCCGGGGTGTTGACGGTCTGGAGGAAGACCAGCCGGATGCCGATGGTGGCGAAGAGCGCCAGGGCGAGCAGCGTGCCGAGCCGCAGCCGGCGGCGCGGGTCGGCGAGCTTCGGCGGGCGCGGCGGCTTGCGGGACGGCCGCCGGGCGGCGGCCGGGCGCTCCGGGCGGCGCGGGCCGGGCCGGCGCCGGGGTGGCACCTCGTCGTCGTCGAAGGGCTCCCGCACCGGCCGGGCCACGGTCCGCACCACGCCGGTCCGGCCGCCCCCGGCGGTCTCCCGGCGACCGGCGCGGGTCGCCCCGGCCCGGCCGCCGTCGAGCACCTGCAGCGCCGGCCGGAACGGGTCGCCGGAGCGGTTGCTGCGCGGGGTACGCCGCTGCTCGGCGCCTCCGCCGGCGCCGGTCCGGGCGGCCCCGCCGCCCTCCCGGATGGTCCGCCCGCGGGGGGTGTACGCCCGGGCGTCGGAGATCCCCCCGACGCCCGGCTCGCCCGAGCGGGGGTCGGCGTCCCGGCCGCCCCGGGACGAGCCGCGCCGGGAGCCCATGGCGTCCCGGCGCGGTTCCTCCGATCTCGGCGGCACTGCTCAGCCTCCGTTGCCCTGCTGGCTGGTGATGGCCGGCGCGCCCTCCGCCGGGTGCGGAACGCCGATCATCTTCCCGTCCGGCAGCCGGATGTACGCCGGCTCTCCCGACTCGACCAGGCCGAGCTTGCGGGCGTTGGCGGTGAGGTTGCCCGGGGCCTTCTGCTCGGCGATCTCCTTCTCCAGCTCCTGCTGGTCGACGTCGAGCTTGGCCTGCTGCTGCTGGAGCTTCTCCAACCTGAACGCGTTCTCGTTGATCTTGGTGTTGACCGCCAGGATGCCGAGCACCCCGCCGACCACCAGCACCAGGATCAGGCCGACGAACGGGGCCCGCGGCACGCGCACCGGCAGCGGCGGGGCGACCCGCAGTCGCGGCGCCGCCGCGTCGGCGCTCCGGGTCCGCTCGGCCGGCTGCAGCGCGGCACTGCCCTGGGTGGGGAACTCGCGCGCCCCCCGGGCGCGAGTCTCCCCCCGGCGGTCGAGCCGGTCGGCCCCCGCCGTCGTGCTGCGCGTGGTGCGCTGCGCCGTGGTCCGGCCCCCCGACCGCGGTGCGCGCTGCCCGACGGCGTCCCGGCCGTCGCGCTTGTCAACTTTCATGTCCCCTCCCCCTCTTCGTCCGTCCCGTTCCCGTCCCCCGGAGCCGAACCCGGGCCCTTACCGGACCCCGGTGACCCCGTCCCCGGTTGGTGCATCGCCTTCACCCGGCGGCGATACCGTTCGCGGTCGGTACGCCCCTGCCGGGCCGCCTCCGGGTCGAGCCGTTCCGCGGCCCGCAGCCGCACCGAGGCCGCCCGCGGGTTCGCGGCGACCTCCGCCTCCCCGGGCAGCTCGGCGCCCCGGCTGAGCAGCCGGAACGTCGGGCCCGACCCGGGCAGTTCGACCGGGAGGTCGACCGGGCCCTTACTGCGGACCCGGTCGGCGAGCGCCTGCTTGGTGAGCCGGTCCTCCAGCGAGTGGTAGGACAGGACCACCATGCGGCCGCCCACGGTGAGGTTGTCGAGAGCGGCTGGCAGCGCCGTCTCCAGCGCCGCCAGTTCCCTGTTTACCTCGATCCGTAAAGCCTGAAACGTTCTCTTTGCCGGGTGTCCCCCGGTTCGCCGGGCTGGTGCCGGAATGCTCTCCCGGACCAGTTCGGCCAGTCGCGCCGACGAGGTGATCCGGGCACGCTCGCGCTCCCGGATGATCGCCGAGGCGATCCGCCCGGCGAACTTCTCCTCGCCGTACACCCGCAGCACCCGGGCCAGCTCCGGGTGCGAGTAGGTGTTGACCACCTCCTCGGCGGTCACCCCCCGGGTCTGGTCCATCCGCATGTCCAGCGGCGCGTCCTGCGCGTACGCGAACCCGCGGTCGGGCGCGTCCAGTTGCAGGGACGAGACGCCGAGATCGAACAGGACCCCGTCGACCGCCGGGTAGCCGAGCCGGTCGAGCACCTCGGGCAGCTCGTCGTAGACGGCGTGCTCGAGGTGGATCCGATCGGCGAACCGGGCCAGCCGGACCCGCGCGTGGGCGAGGGCCTCGGTGTCCCGGTCCAGGCCGATCAGCACCGTGTTCGGGTGCGCCTCGAGCACCGCCTCGGCGTGCCCGGCCAGGCCCAGCGTCGCGTCGACATGGACGGTGCGTCCGTTCCGCCCCAGCGCGGGGGCCAGCAACTCGAGACACCGCTCGAGCAGCACCGGCACGTGCGTGCCGCGTAGCTCCCCCATGTCGACCCCCACCGGTTGAAACCTTCCGTCCATGTCGCGTCCGTCGTCGCCACGACGCCTCGTCATACCGCCAGATCCCCATCCGCTCTCGCCCGCCGGAGGCTGCGGCCCTCCGTATCGGATCGTGCGCCTGGCACCGGGGAAGGGGTGCCAGGAACTCGAAAGCGGCTGGAGATCTCGCAGTACGTCGGGCGCCGTCACGCCCTACAGACCGCCGGGCAGCACCCCCTCCTCGATGTCGGCGAAGTCGTCTTCGCTCTCCGCGAGGTAGGCCTCCCAGGCCGCCTTGTCCCAGATCTCCACCCGGGTGCTCGCGCCGATCACGACCAGATCCCGGTCGAGCGCGGCGTACGAGCGCAGGTGCGCGGGGATGGTGACCCGCCCCTGCTTGTCCGGAATCTCGTCGTGCGCGCTGGCGAAGAAGACCCGGCTGTAGGCCCGGGCCGTCTTGCTCGTCATCGGCTGCGCGCGCAACTGATCGGCAATCCGCTGGAACTCGGGCATCGGGAAGACGTAGAGGCAGCGCTCCTGCCCTTTGGTGATCACGACACCCCCCGCCAGCTCATCCCGGAACTTCGCCGGAAGGATCAACCGGCCTTTGTCGTCCAGGCGCGGAGTGTGGGTGCCGAGGAACATCGGCCCAACCCCCTCGCCCTGAGCGGCGTTCGCGGCGCCGCTGACCCCCCGGGCCGGTGCGGCCCTCCCGGCCTCACCATCGCGCCCCACTCTACTCCACTTCCCTCCACCCGCAACCAGAAACGCCCGCGTGGCGCGGCGTTTCCGCGCGCAAAAGAGCACGTCAAAGGGGGTGGGGCGGAGTGGAGGGGGGTGGCGCGCCCGCGCGCCGGTCCGCTACCCGACATTGATCGACTCCATCCGGCCGAGCACCCGATGGCCGTCCGCCGGTCGCCCCCGGCCGAACGGATCGCCGTCGGCGGCGATCTGGCGGGCCCCGGGTTCCGGTAACCTCGCTCGCGTGACGGACGCGAAGATGCCTATGCGGGCAAAGGTGGCCAGCTCCGTGTCGCGGACCGCCGCGGCACTGTCGCGGGCCGCAGGCCGCGGCGACGGCTCGGTGATCGGCGGATGGATCGGCCTCAAGATCGACCCGGACCTGCTGGCGCACCTCTCGGCAGGGCGCGCCATCGCCCTGGTGTCCGGCACCAACGGCAAGACCACCACCACCCGACTCACCACCGCCGCCGTCGGTGTGCTCGGCCGGGTCGCCACCAACTCCTTCGGCGCCAACATGCCCACCGGCCACACCTCGGCCCTGGCCAAGGCCGGCAGCACCCCGTACGCGGTGCTGGAGGTCGACGAGCACTACCTCGCCCAGGTGCTGGAGGCCACCGACCCGCACGTGGTGGCGCTGCTCAACCTCTCCCGCGACCAGCTCGACCGGGCCAAGGAGGTCGCCATGATGGCGCAGCTCTGGCGCGCCGCGCTGGTCCGGCACCCCGACGTCCGAGTGGTCGCCAACGCCGACGACCCGATGGTGGTCTGGGCCGCCACCCCGCCGGCCGACCCGGCCCGGGGCCACATCCCGCCGCACGTCACCTGGTTCAGCGCCGGCCAGCGCTGGCACGACGACTCGTGGGTCTGCCCCGAGTGCGGCTCCACCATCCAGCGCTCCGGCGAGCGGTGGTGGTGCACCGGCTGCCCGCTGCGCCGCCCGGAGCCGCAGTGGACCGTCGAGGACGACGGCGTGGTCGACCCGACCGGTGCCTGGCACAAGGTGCAGCTGCAGCTCCCCGGCAAGGTCAACCTCGGCAACTCGGCCACCGCCCTCGCGGTCGCCGCCGAGTTCGGCGTACGCCCGGTGGACGCGGTCTCCCGGCTCGGCTCGGTCACCTCGGTGGCTGGCCGGTACGCCCAGGTCGACCGGGACGGGCGCAACGTCCGGCTGCTGCTGGCGAAGAACCCGGCCAGCTGGCTGGAGGCGTTCGACATGGCGGACGAGGCGCCCACCCTGCTCTCCATCAACGCGCGCGACCCCGACGGGCTGGACACCTCCTGGCTCTTCGACGTCGACTTCGCCCCGCTGCGCGGCCGGCAGGTGCTGATCACCGGCGACCGGGCGTACGACCTGGCCGTCCGGCTCGACGTCAACGGCGTGCCGTTCCAGCACGTCCGGAGCTTCGACGAGGCGATCCGGGCGGTGCCTCCAGGCCGCCTCGAGGTCATCGCCAACTACACCGCCTTCCAGGACATCCGAGCGGAGCTGGACCGTGTCAACTGAGAGCCTGCGCATCGTCTGGATCTACCCCGACCTGCTCTCCACCTACGGCGACCGGGGCAACGCGCTGATCCTGGCGCGCCGGGCCCAGTTGCGCGGCATGCCGGTCGAGGTGCTGGAGGTCCGCTCCGACCAGAAGCTGCCCGCCACCGCCGACATCTACCTGATCGGCGGCGGCGAGGACGGCCCGCAGGCGCTGGGCGCCCAGCGGCTGATGGCCGACGGCGGCCTGCACCGGGCGGTGGCCCAGGGCTCGGTGGTGTTCGGGGTGTGCGCCGGCTACCAGCTCCTCGGCACCTCCTTCTTCGCCAAGGGCACCAGGTACGCCGGGCTGGAGCTGCTGGACATCTCCTCGGACCGGGGTCCGACCCGGGCGGTCGGCGAGCTGGCGGGCGACATCGACCCGCGGCTCGGCATCCCGTACCTGACCGGGTTCGAGAACCACGGCGGGCGGACCCACCTCGGCCCGGGCGTGTCGCCGCTGGCCCGGGTGACCGCCGGGGTGGGCAACGACGAGGTGACCGAGGGCGCCTGGCGGGGCAAGCTGCTCGGCACCTACTCGCACGGCCCGGCGCTGGCACGGAACCCGGCCCTGGCCGACCTGCTGCTGCGCTGGGCGACCGGCATCCACCAGCTCCCCGCGCTCGACGACACCTGGGCCGACCGGCTCCGGTCCGAGCGCCGCGCCGCGGTGGCCGCCGCCGCCCGGCCGTGACCTCCGCCGCCCGGCGGCTGCTTCGGCAGCCGTCGGCGCGCCGGTTCGCGCTGCTGCTCCTGCTGCTCGCCGGGTTCGCTGTGGCGCTGCTGCTGGTGCCCCGGCCGGACCCCGGGCAACTCCCCCGGCTTGTCCACTCCCTCGGCGGGTACGCCCCGGTCGCGGCGATCGTCGGCGGCGCACTGCTGCTGGTCGCGCTGGTTCCGCGCACCTTCGTCACGCTCGCCGCGGGCGCGCTGTTCGGCCCGTTCCAGGGCGCCGCGTACGCCCTCGGCGCGGCGCTGCTCGCGGCGGCGCTCGGCTTCGCGGTCGGCCGCCTGCTCGGGCGGGAGTTCGTGGCCGAGCGGGTGCGCGGCCGGCTGGCCCGGCTGGACGGCTGGTTCGGCCGGCAGAGCGTGCTCGGGGTGATCACGGTACGGCTGCTGCCGATCGCCGGCTTCGGGCTGGTCAGCTACGGCTACGGCACCACCGGGGCCCGGTTGCTGCCGTTCCTGGCCGGCAGCGTGATCGCCGCCGCCCCCACCGCCATCGGCTACGCGGCGATCGGCGCGGCCGTCACCTCCCCGGGAGAGATCAACTGGTACGCCGCCGCCCCGGCCAGCCTCGGCCTGATCGCCAGCGCGGTGATCATCCACCGCTGGTGGCGGGCGGAGCGGCAGCGCCGGTTGGGCCCGAGCTGACCGTGACCGCTCCCGAGGAGCCACCGCCCGGCGGTTTCCTCGCCACGATGGTCCGGGTCGGCGACCGTACGCCGCACACCCCCGGCCGCCATCGACGTCGTCGCCGCGCCGCTGCGCCGCTTGGCGGCGGTTGTCCCGCGGGACAGGCGGTAGTAGTCAGGAGGCTGTGGAGCTGACGTCACCAACGACTCAGCCAGAGCGACCGTGCCGCCACCACCCGGTCAAAACATCCCAGATCGGCCTCCCTGTCTGCCGGCCGCCCGCCCGCGTGAGTCGGCAACGACATCAGCTCAACAGCGTGCCGAGGAACATGTGCCGCTGCCGCACGTCGGCCCGGCCGGCGACCCGATGGCGCGGAGACCGGGCCACCTCACCCGGACGGGACCACCAGGCCCGCCTCGTACGCGGCGATCACCAGGTGGACCCGGTCCCGGGCGCCCAGCTTGGTGAAGAGGCGGGCTACGTGGGCCTTGGCGGTGGCCGGACTGATCACCAGCTCCTCGGCGATCTCCGCGTTGGACAGTCCCCGCCCGACCAGGGTCAGCACCTCCCGCTCCCGGTCGGTCACCGCGGGCAGCGCGCGCGGCCGGGGCACCGGGTCGGGGCTGCGGGCGAACTCGGCGATGAGCCGCCGGGTGACCCCGGGCGCGATCAGCGCGTCCCCGGCCGCCACCACCCGGACCGCGCCGAGGATCTCCTCCAGTGCCATGTCCTTGACCAGGAACCCGCTCGCTCCCGCACGCAGCGCGGCGTGGACGTGCTCGTCGTCGTCGAAGGTGGTGAGCACGAGCACCCTCGTCGGGCGGCCGGCGGCGCTGATCGCCCGGGTGGCCGCGATCCCGTCGGTGCCCGGCATCCGCAGGTCCATCAGCACCACGTCCGGCACTGCCTCGCGGGCCAGCCGGACCGCCTCGGCGCCGGTGCCCGCCTCACCGACCACCTCGATGTCCGGCGCGTCGGCGATGAGCACCCGCAGCCCGGCCCGGACCAGCGGCTGGTCGTCGGCGAGCACCACCCGGATGCTCACGCGTCCGCCTCCGCCGGTAGCCACGCCGCGACCCGGAACCCGCCCTCGGATCGGGGTCCGGCGGTGAACCGGCCGTCGAGCAAGGCCGTCCGCTCCCGCATCCCGACGATCCCGTGCCCCTCGCCACCGAGCGGGCCACCCCGGCCGGCATCGACCACCTCGACGGATACCCCGTCGGGGGCGTACCCGACGGTGACCCGGCACTCCCCGACGCCCGCGTGTCGCACCACGTTGGTCAGCGCCTCCTGCACGATCCGGTACCCGGCGAGATCGATGTCCGCCGGCAGCGGACGCGGCGCACCGTCCCGGCGCACCGCCACCCGTACCCCGGCGTCCGCCGCGGCGGCGACCAGCGGGTCCAGGTCGGCCAGGCCGGGCGTGGGGTCCAGCGGCGCCGCCGCGCCATCCGGGCGGCGCAGCGCGCCGAGGGTACGCCGCAGCCCGCCCAGCGTCTCCCGGCTGGTCCGCTCGATGGTGGCGAGCGCGGCGCGGGCCTCCCCCGGCTGGGTGTCGATGACCCGGGCGCCCACCCCGGCCTGGATGGCGATCACCCCGATGCTGTGCGCCACCACGTCGTGCAGCTCGCGGGCGATGCGCAGCCGCTCGGCAGTGACCGCCTCGGCGGCGGCATGCGCACGCAGTTCCTCGGCGTGCCGGCGGCGGACCCGCACCGAGTTGCCCACCATCCAGCCAGTGACCACCGCCAGGACGGAGATGGTGGCACGGTCCACCGGATCGGTGGCCGGGTTCACGAAGCTCGCCGTGACCTGCACCACTAGCACCGCGCCGGCTGCGAAAACGGAGACCCGGCGCGGGTTCCGCGCCGAGACGAGCCCCAGCATCAGGTCGACGACGAGGAACTGGAGGTACCAGAGGCCGGCCAGGTAGTCGTTCTCCCAGCCGTTCGTCGCCACGGTGACCACGGATGATCCGGCGAGCATCAGCCCGAGCGCGAGCAACGGGCGACGCCCCAGCAGGCCGGCGGGCAGGAGGACCACCAGGGCCGGCGCGAGGTAGCGGAACGGGATACCCGGAAAGCTGCCATCGGGGGTCGGGATGCTCAGGACGGGACCACCCCCGCCGGAGGTCGACGCGAGCAACACCACGACGGGGAGCAGGGCGATGCCGGCCCAGACCAGGACCGTCCGCATCCGGCGGGCGACAGGATCAGGACGCGTGGCGATGGCCTCCATGGACCACACCGTAGCCAGCGAGCGGCCGCGCAGTCATCGGCCCGCGGGCGTACGCCCCGGGGTGGACGGTCGACGGGACAATGTGGTCGGTGGCCGGACGACGGGCCGTCCGGCGTCCGGCACCGTCGACCCCGTGATCGAGCTACGTGACCTCACCAAACGGTACGGCCGGACCACGGCCGTCGACCGGCTGACCCTCCCCGTCCGGCCCGGACACGTGACCGGTTTCCTCGGTCCGAACGGCGCCGGAAAGTCCACCACCCTGCGGCTGATCCTCGGTCTGCACCGCCCGACCAGCGGCACGGCCGTGGTGGACGGACGACCGTTCGCCGAGCGTCCGCGCGGGCTGCGCCACGTCGGCGCGTTGCTCGACGCGGGCGACGTCCACGGCGGTCGCAGCGCCCAGGCGCACCTGACCTCGCTGGCCTGCAGCAACGCCATCCCCCGGTCGCGAGTGGACGAGGTGCTGCGCGACGTCGGCCTGGCCGGCGTCGCCGGGCGCCCGATCGGCGACTTCTCGCTCGGCATGAAGCAGCGGCTCGGGATCGCCGCCGCGCTGCTGGGCGACCCGCCGGTGCTGCTCTTCGACGAGCCGTTCAACGGTCTCGACCCGGAGGGCGTGCGTTGGGTGCGTGGGCTCTTCCACCGGCTGGCCGGCGAGGGACGTACCGTCCTCGTCTCCAGCCACCTGATGAGCGAGATGGAGCAGACCGCCGACCACCTGGTGGTCATCGGGAGGGGCGAACTGATCGCCGACGAGAGCCTCGCCGCGTTCGCCGCCCGCAGCACCCGCCCGCAGGTCGTCGTCCGTACGCCCGACCCGCCCGCGCTCACCGCCGCGCTACGCGCCGCCGGAGGGGACGTCCAGGCCGAGACGGACGGCTCGCTCACGGTCGCCGGCCTGACCGCCGCGGAGCTGGGCGACCTGGCGTTCGCCCGCGGCGTCCCACTGCACGAACTGGCCACCCGGACTCCCTCCCTCGAGGAGGCGTTCATGGCCCTGACCGCCCACCGCGTCGAGTACCTGTCAGGAGACCGCCGATGAGCACGCTGACCGAACCCGCCACCGCGACCCGCCGACGGACCGCCGAGCCCGCCGCCCGCTTCCGCGACCTGCTCGCCGCCGAGTGGATCAAACTGTGGTCGCTGCGCTCCACGTACGGGTCGATGGCGCTGATCGCGGTGTCGGCCGTGCTGTTCAGCGCCCGGGCCGCCCTCGCCGACCACCACAACTGGCCGAGCTACTCCGCCGAGCGGCGGGCCTGGTTCGACCCGATCCACGACGCTTTTCCCGAGGAGGGATGGCTCTTCGTCATCCTGGCCGCCGGCGCCGTCGGCGCCGTGCTGATCGCCGGCGAGTACGCCAGCGGTCAGATCCGGACCACCTTCGCGGCGGTCCCGGACCGCCGGGCGGTGATGACCGCCAAGGTGGTGGTGCTGGCCGCCGTCATGCTGGTGGTCGGGGTGCTGGCGGCGACGGCCTCGTTCTGGCTGTCCCAGGCCATCCTCGCCGACCGGCACGCCGGCGCGTCGATCACCGATCCGGGCGCACTGCGCGCCGTAGCCGCGTCGGCGCTGCTGCTGCCGGTCTGCGCGCTCACCGGCCTGGGCATCGGCGCGCTGGTCCGGTACACCGCCCCGGCGATCGTCACCACCACGGCGGTGCTGCTCCTGCTACCGATGGCCTTCGACAACAGGCACCGGTGGACGGCCGCGATCCACAACGCCCTGCCGGTACCCGCCTGGGAACGCCTGGTCGGGAACCCGTTCGTCGGACTGGACGGTCACCCGGCGACGATCCCGGACTCGTGGGCGGTCTTCGCCGCCTGGCCGGTCGTCACCGCCCTCGTCGCGATGGCCGTCGTCCACAGCCGCGAGCCCTGACGCGGATACGCCGCAGGCGCGCCCCGAGCACGGGACGCGCCTGCGGCGGTACGGGCAAGGGTCAGGCGACGACCGAGACCATCCGGCCCTTCACCACGATGACCTTGCGGGGCTCCTTGCCGCCCAGCGAGCCGGCCACCGCGTCCAGCGCGGCCGCCCGGACGTCCTCCTCGGACGCGTCGGCGGCCACCTCGATCCGGCCGCGGACCTTGCCGTTGACCTGCACCGGGTAGGTCACCGTCTCGGCGACCAGCAGCGCCGGGTCGGCGGTCGGGAAGTCCGCGTAGGTCAGCGAGGTGTCGTGGCCCAGCCGCCGCCACAGCTCCTCGGCGACGTGCGGGGCGAACGGCGCCAGCATCAGCACCAGCGGCTCGGCCACCTCACGCGGGGTGGCCGACAGCCGGGTCAGCCCGTTGGTCAGCTCGATCAGCTTGGCGATGGCGGTGTTGAACCGGATCGCGTCCATGTCGCCGCGAACCCCGTCGATCACCTTGTGCAGCAGCCGCCGGGTCTCCTCGTCGGCCGGCACGTCGGTGACCCGCGGGTCACCGGTCTGCTCGTCGACGACCGCGCGCCAGACCCGCTGCAGGAACCGGTACGAGCCGACGACCGCCCGGGTCTCCCACGGGCGGGACACCTCCAGCGGACCCATCGACATCTCGTACACCCGGAAGGTGTCCGCGCCGTACGCCGCGCACATCTCGTCCGGGGTGACGACGTTCTTCAGGGACTTGCCCATCTTGCCGTACTCGCGCCGCACCTCGGCCTCGCCGTGGAAGAAGCGGCCGTCGACCTCGACGACCTCCTCGGCCGGCACGTAGGCGCCCCGGGCGTCGGTGTAGGCGTACGCCTGGATGTAGCCCTGGTTGAACAGCCGGCGGAACGGCTCGAACGACGAGACGTGGCCCAGGTCGTACAGCACCTTGTGCCAGAAGCGGGCGTACAGCAGGTGCAGCACGGCGTGCTCGGCGCCGCCGACGTACAGGTCGGTGCCCCCGCAGTCGCCCGCGCCGCGCGGCCCCATCCAGTACCGCTCGTTCTCCGCGTCGACGAACCGCTCCTGGTTGGTCGGGTCCAGGTAGCGCAGCTCGTACCAGCAGGAGCCGGCCCACTGCGGCATCACGTTGGTCTCCCGGGTGTAGCGCTTGGGCCCGTCGCCCAGGTCCAGCTCCACCTCCACCCAGTCGCGCCGGCGGGACAGCGGGGTCTCCGGGTTGCTGTCCGCGTCCTCCGGGTCGAACGTCTTCGGCGAGAAGTCGTCCACCTCGGGCAGCTCGACCGGCAGCATCGACTCGGGCAGCGCGATCGGGGCTCCGGTGGAGTCGTAGACGATCGGGAACGGCTCGCCCCAGTAGCGCTGCCGGGAGAACAGCCAGTCCCGCAGCCGCCAGGTGACCGCCCCGGCGCCGTGCCCGTTGGCCTCCAGCCACTCGATGATCCGGGCCTTGGCGTCGGCGACGCCCAGGCCGTTCAGGTCCACGCCGCGGTCGGGCGCGGCGCTGTTGATCGCCGGGCCGTCCCCGGTCCACGCCTTGCCGGCGAAGCCCTCCGCCGGCTGCACGGTCCGCACGATCGGCAGGTCGAAGACCTCGGCGAAGTCCCAGTCTCGCTCGTCCTGGGCGGGCACCGCCATGATCGCGCCGGTGCCGTAGCCGGCCAGCACGTAGTCGGCGATGAAGATCGGGATCTGCCCGCCGGTGACCGGGTTGGTGGCGTACGCGCCGACGAAGACGCCGGACTTCTCCCGGGTCTCCGCCTGCCGCTCCACATCCGTCTTGGCCGCCGCGGCCTTCCGGTACGCCTCGACGGCGGCCCGCGGGCTGGCGTGCCCGCCGGTCCAGGCTTCCTTCGTCCCCTCCGGCCAGGCGGCCGGCACCAGCACGTCGACCAGCTCGTGCTCGGGCGCCAGCACCATGTAGGTGGCGCCGAAGACGGTGTCCGGCCGGGTGGTGAAAACCTTGATGCGGGCTTCGCCCGCAAAACCGGAGTCAGCGGTCGAGGCCGGAAACTCGATGTGCGCCCCGGTGGACCGGCCGATCCAGTTGCGCTGCTGCAGCTTGATCGGCTCGGGCCAGTCCAGGGTGTCCAGGTCGTCCAGCAGCCGGTCCCCGTACGCGGTGATCCGCATCATCCACTGCTTCAGGTTCCGCTTGAAGACCGGGAAGTTGCCCCGCTCGGAGCGGCCGTCCCCGGTGACCTCCTCGTTGGCCAGCACGGTGCCCAGCCCCGGGCACCAGTTCACCGGCGCCTCCGAGACGTATGCCAGCCGGTGGTCGTCGACGATCTTCCGCCGCTCGGCCACGGTCAGCTCGGCCCAGGGCCGGCCGTCCGGGGTGGGCCGGGTGCCCCCCTCGAACTCGGCGATCAGCTCGGCGATCGGGCGGGCCTTCTGCGCGTCCGGGTCGTACCAGGAGTTGAAGATCTGCAGGAAGATCCACTGGGTCCAGCGGTAGAAGTCGGTGTCGATGGTCGCCACCGAGCGCCGCTCGTCGTGGGCCAGCCCCAGCCGGCGCAGCTGCGCCTTGTAGCGCTCGATGTTCGCCTCGGTGGTGGTCCGGGGGTGGGTGCCCGTCTGCACCGCGTACTGCTCGGCGGGCAGGCCGAACGCGTCGAAGCCCATCGCGTGCAACACGTTGCGCCCGGCCATCCGCTGGTAGCGGGCGAAGCAGTCGGTGCCGATGTAGCCCAGCGGGTGCCCGACGTGCAGGCCGGCGCCCGACGGGTAGGGGAACATGTCCAGCACGTACAGCTTCTCGGCGCCCGCGCGAGGGTGGCCCGGGTCGGCCAGCGGGCCGGTCGGGTTCGGCGCGTGGAAGGTGCCCTCCCGCTCCCAGGTGTCCTGCCAGCGGTGCTCGATCTCCGCGGCCAGGGCCGCGGTGTACCGGAACGGGGGGGTGTCGGTCGCCGGTGCGGCTGCCTCACTCATGGCGTCTCCTCGGCGCGGGTCATGTCGGATATGGCGGGTCTGCTGCGGGCACAAAAAAGCCCCTCGCACAGGAGGGGCGGCCGTGCTGTCGCGCGTTCAGCGCATCAGCACGGCTCGGTAAGAAGCAGGAAGACTCCGGCCATGACGGGCAGTGTACCCCGCCTGCCCATCGAGCACCTCGCCCGCACCACAGGTCGGGATTGATCCCCCGGTTCGGCGAATATTTCGGGCGTAACCGACCGACCGCCTGCGGGGGTCGGCGGCAACAAGAAACATGGTTAGCCTGAGAGACCAGTGAGATTTTTGCGGCAGACGAGGCTCGACGTCGCGAACCAAACGGCGGGTCCAGGTGCTCTATTCAGCGCTGCCGTCCAGGCGACGAGGAGGAGGCCCGTGACACAACAGACCTGGGACGAGGTGGGCGGTCTGCTGCCGCACGACGAGTTCCGCGCCGCGAGCGAGGCCATCGTGGCCAACATCGAGCAGGTCATCGAGGGCAAGACGGCCACCGTCCGGCTCGCCCTGGCCGTCCTGCTCGCCGAGGGCCACCTGCTCATCGAGGACGTGCCCGGCGTCGGCAAGACCAAACTCGCCAAGGCGATGGCCCGGTCGATCGACTGCACGGTCCGCCGCATCCAGTTCACCCCCGACCTGCTGCCCAGCGATGTCACCGGGGTCAGCGTCTACAACCAGGAGACGCACGACTTCGAGTTCCGTCCCGGCGCCGTCTTCGCCAACCTGGTGGTCGGCGACGAGATCAACCGGGCCTCGCCGAAGACCCAGTCCGCGCTGTTGGAGTGCATGGAGGAGCGACAGGTCACGGTCGACGGGATCACCTACCAGCTGCAGACCCCGTTCATGGTGATCGCGACGCAGAACCCGATCGAGATGGAGGGGACGTACCCGCTGCCCGAGGCGCAGCGCGACCGGTTCACCGCCCGGATCGCGATGGGCTACCCGGACGCGGGCGCCGAGCTGGCCATGCTGGACGGCCACGGCGCCACCGACCCGCTGACCGAGCTGCGCCCGGTCTCCGACGCGGCCACCGTCCGCCGGCTGATCGGCCACGTCCGGCAGGTGCACGTCGCCGACGCGATCAAGCAGTACGCGGTCGACCTGGTCACCGCCACCCGCGAGGCCCCCGACCTGCGGCTCGGCGCGTCCCCGCGGGCCACCCTCCAGCTGCTGCGCACCGCCCGCGCGGTGGCCGCCCTGGAGGGCCGGGACTACGTCCTCCCGGACGACCTGCAGGCCCTCGCGGTGCCGGTGCTGGCGCACCGGATCATCCCGACCGCCGACGCCCAGCTCGCCCGCCGCACCACCGACGCGATCGTCGCCGAGCTGGTGCACCGGCTGCCGCTGCCGCACGACCGGAAGCGCTCGCCGTACGACACCCGGCCCGCCCCGGGCAAGGGACGTGGGCCGTACGAACCACGGAGGCCGTGAGGTGCGCGACGGGCTGCGCGGGCTGACCACCCGCGGCCGCTCCTTCCTGGCGGCCTCGGTCGCCGCCGCGATCTCCGCCGGCATCCTCGGCGAGAAGGACCTGCTCCGGGTGGCCGTCCTGCTCGCCATCCTGCCGCTGCTCGCGGCGGCCTACGTGGGGCGCAGCCGCTACAAGCTGGCCTGCAACCGCTCCCTCGAACCGCACCGGGTGCCGGTCGGGGCCAGCTCCCGGGTGGTGCTGCGGCTGCAGAACCTGTCCCGCCTGCCCACCGGCACGCTGCTGCTGGAGGACCGACTGCCGTACGCGCTGGGCAGCCGGCCGAGGGTGGTGCTGGAGCGCCTCGGCGCGCACCAGGCCAGCTCGGTGGCGTACACGGTCCGGGCCGACGTGCGCGGCCGGTACGAGGTGGGGCCGCTGGTGATCCGGCTGACCGACCCGTTCGGGCTCTGCGAGCTCAGCCGGGCCTTCCCCAGCACCGACCACCTCACCGTGATCCCGCAGGTCACGCCGCTGCCCTCGGTCCGCCTCCCCGGCGAGTACGCCGGCAGCGGCGACAGCCGGGCCCGCTCGGTCGCGGTGCACGGCGAGGACGACGCCGCCACCCGGGAGTACCGGATGGGCGACGACCTGCGCCGGGTGCACTGGAAGTCGACCGCCCGCACCGGCGAGCTGATGGTGCGCCGGGAGGAGCAGCCCTGGGAGAGCCGGGCCACGGTCGTCCTGGACACCCGTGCCTTCGGCCACCGGGGCGACGGCCCGACGGCGAGCTTCGAGTGGGCCGTCTCCGCCGCTGCCAGCATCGCGGTGCACCTGCGCCACGCCGGGTACAAGCTGCGCCTGGTCACCGGCAACGGGGCGGACGTGGACGCCTCCGAGGCGGGCGGCGAGGGCGTGCTCCTCGACCACCTCGCCGAGGTACGCCTCGACAAACGCGGCGAGATCACCACTTTGGTGCAGCAGGTCCGGCAGCGGGCCGACGGCGGCCTGATCATCGCGCTGTTCGGCACGCTGGGCACCGCCGAGGCGGAGCTGCTGGCCACCCTGCGTGGCAACGGTGCCACCTGCGTCGGCTTCCTGCTCGACAGCACCACCTGGCTCAACCTGCCGGCCAAGGCCCGGGCCGAGGCGGAGCAGGCGCACGGCACCGCCGCGCTCACCCTGCTGCAGAGCGGGTGGCGGGTGATCGGCGTGGCGCACGGCAGCCGGCTGCCGGTGCTCTGGCCGCAGGCGGCTCGCGGCTCGCAGGGCTTCGCGCTGCGGGCCGCCCTCGCCGAGACGGTGGCCGGCGGCGTGCGATGAACGGAGAGGTGGACCCGTGACCCGCAACCTCGGCTTCGTAGCCGCGGCGGCGACCCTGCTGGCCGCGGCGCCGCTGTCGGCGATCTTCGAGCGCTGGACGTGGCTGATCCAGGCGGCCATCGCGGTCGCCGTGGTGGCCGGCGCCGCCGCGCTGAGCCGGCTGGCCCGCTTCCCACTGTGGGGGCAGATCCTGGCCATGCTCGCCGGCCTCACGCTCGGGCTGACCTGGATCTTCCCGGGCGGTACCGAGCTGCTCGCGTTCGTGCCCACCCCGGGCACCTTCGTCCACTTCGGCGAACTGTTCAGCGCCTCGGCGCAGGACATGCGCACGTACGGGGTGGAGGTCCCGGACGTCGACTCGCTGCTCTTCCTCACCGTGCTCGGCGTCGGTGGCGTGGCCGTGGTGGTGGACGTGCTGGCCGTCGGGCTGCGCCGGCCGGCGCTGGCCGGGCTGCCGATGCTGGCGATCTACTCGGTGCCGGTGGCGGTCTACGTGGACAGCGTCCCGGCCACCCCGTTCGTGGTGGGCGCCTGCGGCTACCTGTGGCTGCTGGTCACCGACAACGTCGACCGGGTACGCCGGTTCGGGCGCCGGTTCACCGGCGAAGGCCGGGACGTCGACGTCTGGGAGGCATCGCCGCTGGCCGCGGCGGGCCGCCGGCTGGCCGTGGTCGGGGTGGCCCTCGCGGTCGCCGTGCCGCTGGTCGTGCCCGGGATGACCGGCGGGCTGATGAACACCGTGGCCAACGGCACCGGCGACGGCACCGGCCGGCCCGGGCAGGGCGGCAAGCCGGGCCGGATCGACCTGTTCGCCGCGCTCAGCGGCCAGCTCAACCAGTCCGAGGTGTTCGAGCTGGTCAAGGTCACCACCAACGAGCCGGCCCCGTTCTACCTGCGCCTGGGGGTGGTCGACGAGCTGCGCCCGGACGGCTTCCAGGCCCGCGTCCCCTCCGGGCGGCCGGTGACCCGGAGCCTGCCCGACCCGACGAGGCGTGGCGAGCAGGGCGTCGACCAGCGGCGCTACCGGGCCAGCGTCGAGGTGACGAAGAACCTGAACATGCCGCTGCTGCCGGTCTACGCCGAGCCGGTGAAGACCGAGGACCTCAGCCGGAACTGGCTCTACGACCCGAACCAGCAGATCGTCTTCTCCAACCAGGAGAACGCCCGGGGCAAGCGGTACGCGTTCGACTACGTCCGCTCGACGTACAGCCCGTCGGCGCTGCGCGCGGCGCCGTCGCTGCGGGCCGACGACCCGGTGCTGCGCCAGCAGACCGTCACGCCGTCGGTCCGGGCGGTCGACAAGCTGGTCGACCAGCTCACCAAGGGCAAGCAGAACGACTACGACAAGGTCCGGGCGATCTACGACTACTTCTCGGTGGAGAACGGCTTCACCTACTCGCTCTCCACCAGGGGTGGCACCAGCGGGGACGACATCACCGACTTCCTCGCCACCAAGGTCGGCTACTGCCAGCAGTACGCGGCGGCGATGGCCTGGCTGGTCCGGGCCGCCAACATCCCGGCCCGGGTGGCGATCGGCTTCACCAACGGCAGCAACTCCGAGGGTGGCAGGTACGTGCTGACCAATCGGAACCTGCACGCCTGGACGGAGGTCTACTTCGGCGGGATCGGCTGGGTGCCGTTCGACGCCACCCCGGCGGCGAGCATCCAGGGGTCGGTCCGGTCGGCCTGGGCCCCGGACACCGACGCCCCCGAGGACGCCACCCCGGAGCCGGGGAGCACCGTCGCTCCCGGCGGGGTTGACCCCTCCGCCGGCCCGAACGACCCGGACCGGCTGGACAAGGACGCCGACCAGGGCCTCAACGTCGGGGACGGCGGCCCGACCCGGCAGAGCCCGGTCTGGCTGTGGTGGACGGCCGGCGTGCTGGCCCTGCTCGTGCTGCTGGCGCTGCCGGCGCTGCGCCGCTCGGCGCTACGCCGTCGCCGGCGGGTCCGGGCCGTCGCGCCGGCGGCCATCACGCCGGCCGCCATCCCCGGTCCCCGGGGCGCGGTCCGCGACCTCACGGTCGGGGTGGACGCCGAGCGGGCCCGGGCGGACGCCCACGCCGCCTGGGACGAGCTGCTCGACACGCTGGTCGACTACCAGGTGCGGGTGGACCAGACGGAGACGCCCCGGGCCACCGCCGAGCGGCTGGTCCGGGAGACCGTCAGCGCGGACGCCGGGGCGGTGACCGCGGTCCGGCTGCTCGGGCGGGCCGAGGAGCGGGCCCGGTACGCCCGCGACCCGCTCACCGGCGAGGCGCTGCACCCGGCCCTGCGGTCGGTGCGCGGCGCGCTCGCCACCCGGGCCGACCGGCGTACCCGGATCATGGCGGCTCTGCTGCCGCCGTCGGTGCTGCTGCGCTGGCGTACCGCGCTGTCGGACCGCTCGACCCGGCTGGTCACCACCACCGGGCAGGTGCGGAACCGGCTGCTGCGCTGGGACCCGCGTCGCTTCCTGGCGGGCCGGCCGGCCCGCTGACGGTCGGGCCTGTTCCGCCGGCGCTCCCCCGCTGGCGGAACAGGCCCGACCGGGCGGTCGCCGGCGCGGCGCCGGCCGCGGGAAGCGGTGGTCTTCGGGCCACCAGGCCCGGCGGAGAACGTGATGTTCCGAGGAGTTCAGGGCGCGAGGGTGCGACTACGGTCGCCGGAGGTCACGGCGTCACGTCGTGGCGCGGTCCCCAGCGAGGGGGCGTGGTCAGCGGTGCCCCTCCGGGCGCTGCCGCCAACGGTCCTCCATGCGGTCGAGGAACGAACCCCGCCGGCCGGCCCGGCCGCGGGGACGACGGCTGGTCGTGCCGCCCACCACGTGCAGGTCGGGCGACTGGGACCGGCGGTGCGACTGCACCGCGTAGCCCAACGAGACCAGCATGACGACGAAGCCCGCCACGGCCACCGCGGGAACATTGATCACGGCCCCGTAGATCAGCAGGGCCAGGCCAACGATGACCACGCCGGCAGCGACGAGCACGCGACGCCGCGCGTGGAAACGCGGGTCGCTGGCGCGCACGGCCGAGGCGAACTTGGGGTCCTCGGCAAGCGACCGCTCGATCTGCTCGAACAGCCGCTGCTCGTGCTCCGAGAGCGGCACGGCACTCCTCCCCGGTCAGGTGGGTCGACCCGGACGGGCCGACAGACCGTGGCAGCCAACCGGCTGCTTACCCGCAAGTCTACGAGGGGGCTCGCGCGTCGGAAAGCGGGACGACCTACGGCCGGGTCGGTTTTTCAACTCGTCGTGGATCACGCGGCCCGAGAAGACTGGCCGGACCTATGACGGACCGCCCGAATCGGGCGGCCGCCGCGTCCGCCGCCGCCTCCGCCTCCCGCCAGCCGCGCTCGGGGGCGCCGAGGGTGAGCTGCTGTGGCGTCTCCGCCGCGGCGGCCAGCCCCTCCATCCGTACGCCGACCAGACGGACCGGCTCACCGGGAGCCAGGGCGGTCCAGAGCGCCCAGGCCGTGTCGAACATCTCCCGGGCGGTGTCGGTGGGCACGGTGAGGGTGCGGGAGCGGCTGACGGTGCGGAAGTCGGCCAGCCGGACCTTGAGCGACACCGTCCGCCCGACCTGCCCGGCCGCGCGCAGCCGGGCGCCGGCCTTCTCGGCGAGGGCCAGCAGGGCGCGGCGGATCTCCGTCGGGTCGATCACGTCGACGTCGAAGGTCACCTCCGCGCCGATCGACTTCTCCACGTGCTCCGGGGAGACCCGACGCGGGTCCCGCCCCCAGGCCAGCTCGTGCAGGTGGGTCGCGGACGCCTCGCCGACCGCCCGGCGCAGCAGGCCGAGCGGCGCCTCGGCCAGGTCACCGACGGTGTTCAGGCCGAGCCGGCGCAGCGCCTCGGCGGAGCGCTCCCCCACTCCCCACAGCGCCCCCACCGGCAGCGGGTGCAGGAAGTCGAGCACCCGGGTGGCGGGCACCACGAGCAGGCCGTCCGGCTTGGCCCGGGTGGAGCCCAGCTTGGCCACGAACTTGCTCGACGCCACCCCGACCGAGCAGGTCAGGCCCTGCTCGTCGGCGACCCGGCGGCGGATCAGCCGGGCGATCCGGGCGGGCGGGCCGAAGAGCCGGCGGGCGCCGGCCACGTCGAGGAACGCCTCGTCCAGGGAGAGCGGCTCGACCAGCGGCGTGACGTCGCGGAAGATCCGCATCACCGCCCGGGAGGCCGCCGAGTATTGCGCGAAGTCCGGCGGGAGGTAGACGGCGTCGGGGCAGAGCGCCCGGGCCCGGGCGGTGGGCATGGCACTGCGGACGCCGTACCGGCGGGCCTCGTAGCTGGCCGAACTGACCACCCCACGCGGCCCGATCCCGCCCACCACAACCGGCCGGCCGCGCAGCTCGGGGCGGCGGCGCACCTCCACCGAGGCGAAAAAGGCGTCCATGTCGACGTGCAGGATCGAACAGCCGGTGTCGTCGGCGTCCGGCCCGAAGCGCGGATCACCGCCCCGGGGCAACGACTGGCTGCGGCCCATCCTTGCAGGCTAGCCGCCAGGTCCGACAACCCGGCCGGTCAGCCCCGCAGCACCAGCAGCGGGATGGTCATCTCGGCCGCGGTGTCCGACCCGTGGTACGCCACCAGCCGGGACTCCATCGGCTTCTCCGACCGGGTGGCGACCACGGCGTACGTGCCCCGGCACGCCACCACCACGTCGCCGATCCGGGCCAGGTGCTCCTCGGGCACCGGCCCGAACCAGCCGGTGGCCACCGCCTCGTCCCGGGTCGTCACCCAGGCCGCGGCGCCGAGCACCGCCGACCAGGCGGCCACCACGTCGGCGGCGGCGCCGGGCTCGACGTGCAGGTAGCGGATCCGGGGCTCGCCGGCGACCACCCGGACACCGACGCGCAGCCGGGGATCGGTGTCCAGGTCGATCCGGTGCGCGTCGGGCACGTTGAGCTGGCCATGGTCGGCGGTGACCAGCAGCGCGGCATCCGGGGGCAGCCCGTCGACCAGCCGGGCGAGCAGCCGGTCGACGTCGGCGGCGGCGAGCCGCCACGGGGTCGAGTCGACGCCGCTGAGGTGACCGTGCCGGTCCAGGTCGGGGTGGTAGCCGGAGACCAGGGTCGGCCCGGTGCCGGCCGCGAGGGCGGCGAGCATCCGGGTGGCGAGCGCGTCGGCGTCGGAGGCGCCCCGGTAGTCGCCGCCCCGGTTCGCGGCGACGGTGAGGCCGCTGCCGGCGTACTCGGGGCGGCTGACCACGGTCACCGCGACCCCGGCGGCGCGGGCCCGCTCGTACCAGGTCGCGACCGGCTGCCAGCGCAGCGGCTCCGGGTCGCCGGCCCACTCGATGTGGCTGAGCACCCGGTCGGTGTCGGGGACCCGCACCTTGAAGCCGAGCACCCCGTGCGCGCCGGACGGGGTGCCGGTGCCGAGGCTGACCAGGCTGGTCGGGGTGGTCGACGGGAACCCGGAGGTGAGCGGGGCACCCACCGTGGCGGCCAGGCCGGCCAGCGTCGGGGCGTACGGGGCGGCGGTGGGGATTTGGTACCAGCCGAGCCCGTCGACCAGCAGCACGGCGATCCGGCGTACCCCGGCCAGCCGGGGGTGCAGGCCGAGCAGGTCGGCCGCGCCGGGCACGCCGAGCACCGCGCACGCGGTGGGCAGGACGTCGGCGAGGCTGCCGCCGCCGTAGCGGGGCGCGACCGGATCGAGCGGATCCACCGCCGGGCCGGTCATGCCGGGCGGCGCGCGAACAGGTGCAGCTGGGCGGCGAGGTCCCGGTACGGCGGCCGGGCGGCCAGGGCCCGTTCCAGCTCGACCAGGGCGGCCGGCTGACCGTCCGCCACGGCGGCGGGGAGCAGGTCGGCCAGGACGCGTACCCCGTGGATCTCCTCGACGATGAGCCCGGCGGCGGTGAGCAGGGCGGCGGCGCCCTCGGCGTCGTAGCGCCGGCGCAGGGTGTCCCGGGGGCCGGCGGTGCCGACCGGGTCAGCGGCCAGCGCGGCGGCGACGTCCAGGTGCCCGTTCATCGCCCGGGCCAGCACGGCGGCGGCCCGTCCGGCGACCAGGACGCTGGCCGCGCCGCCGGGGCGCAGCGCGGCGACCAGGGCGTCGACCACCGGGGCCGGGTCGTCGACGACCTCGAGGACGGAGTGGCAGAGGACCAGGTCAGCGGTGGCCGGCTCGACGAGCCCGGCGAGCGCGTCGCCGTCGCCCTGCATCGCGCGTACCCGATCGGCGACCCCGGCCTCGGCGGCCCGGCGGGTCAGCGCGGCGAGCGCATCGGGGCTGGCGTCGACCACGGTGACCCGGTGGCCGGCCTCGGCGAGCGGAACGGCGAAGCCGCCGGTCCCGCCGCCGACGTCGAGCACGGTGAGCTGTTCGCCGGCCCGCCGGTCCAGCTCGGCCCGGAGCACCGCCCAGAGCACGGCGGTACGGGGGGTCAGGGTTCGGGTCTGCTCCACCCCGCCGAGCCTAGTCACCCGCGCCAGCGGGGTCAGGACTCGCCGCCTCCGGCCGGGTCCTGCTCGGCGTGGGAGCGGCGGGGGTTGGCCACCGGCCCGTCGGTCACCGGGTACTCGTGCACCTCGGTGTCGTGCGCCGGGACCCAGTCCGCCCCGAGTCGGGTCCGGCGGGCGTTGGCGACGCCGCGGTGGGTGTTGCTCCCCGTCATCGTTCTCCACCTTCTTCCTACGTGGGCCACCCTGCCCACGTCGGCGGGCCGTTCTCTCCGGCCGTCGGTCCATGAAACGCGGATGTGGCCGAGGGGATGCCCGTTCCCGGGCCGGGTGTGGCGAAGGTCTCCGGGACGGGGACCTGTTGCCGGTCCGCCGTCGGCCGGATCAGGCTGACCTGGTGGTCGTCCTACTCACCGCCTTCGGCATCGTGCTGCTCGGCGCCGTCGCGCAGGCGGTCAGCGGCTTCGGCTACGCGTTGGTGACCGTCCCGCTGCTCGCCGCCGTGCTGGAGCCGCGCAGCGCCGTCGTGGTCTCCGCGCTGACCGGCATCGGGCTGACCCTGATCGCGGCCGTGCGCGAGCGCGGGTATGCGCGCTGGCGGGTGGCGCTGGCGCTCACCGGGAGCGCGCTGCTCGGGCTGCCGGTCGGCCTGCTGGTGCTCGCGCACGCGCCGGAACGGCTGCTCCGCGGGCTGATCGCGGTGATGGTGCTCGGCTGCGTCGCCCTGGTCTGGTCCGGCGCCCGGATCCGTACCGGCCGGGTCGGGCTCGGGGTCGTCGGCGTGCTCGTGGGCGTGCTCACCGCCGCCACCGGCACCAACGGGCCGCCGCTGGTCGCCGCCTTCCATTCGCTCGGCTACGACCCGCGTACCTTCCGGGCCACCATCGCCGCGACCTTCGCCGGCACCGGCGTGATGGGACTGGCCGGGTTCGCCGCGACCGGCCAGGTGCACGCCGACGTGGTGCGGACGGCGCTGGTCGCGCTCCCCGCCGTACCGCTGGGCTGGTGGCTGGGCAACCTGCTGTTCCACCGGATCGACCCGGTGATGTTCCGGCGGATCGTGCTGGTCGGGCTGCTCGGCAGCGCCGGTGCGGCGCTGGCCAGCCTGGCCGGCTAGCTGCGCTCCCCCGGGCGCCCGCCGGCGCCGGGGTACGCGGCCGCCCCGGGCGCGGTCAGCGGAAGTCACGGGAGGCCGGGGTGACCGGCGGGTCGATCGCGTCGAGCCGGTCGGCGGTGAGGCTGGTGACCCCCTCGTGCCGCTGCAACCGCCCCCGCACCACCAGGGCGGCGCTGGTCCGGGCCACCCGCCGGTAGCGCTGCCAGAGCCCCGGCGAGCAGGTGACGTTGAGCATCCCGGTCTCGTCCTCCAGGTTGAGGAAGGTCACCCCGCCCGCGGTCGCCGGCCGCTGCCGGTGGGTGACGATCCCGCCGACCCGGATCCGCTGCCCGGGCTCCACCCGGCCGAGCCGGGCGATCGGCACCGCGCCCAGGGCGTCCAGCCGGTCGCGGATGAACCGGGCCGGGTGGCTCTCCGGGGACAGGCCGGTGGCCCAGACGTCGGCGACCAGCCGGTCCACCGCCTCCATCCCGGGCAGGGTGGGCGGGGCCGCGCCGGTCACCGTGCCGGGCAGCCGGCCCGGCCGGTCCTGGGCCGCCGCGCCGGCGGCCCAGAGGGCCTGCCGCCGGGTCAGCCCGAAACAGGCGAAGGCGTCCGCGGTGGCCAGCGCCTCCAGCTGCGCGGCGGTCAGGCCGACCCGCCGGGCCAGGTCCGGCATGTCGCGGTACGGCCCGTTGGCCGTCCGCTCCGCCTCGATCCGCTCGGCCACGTCGTCGCCGAGGGTGCGTACGCCGCCCAGCCCGAGCCGGACCGCCGGACCGCCCAGCCCCCAGGCGTGCGGCGGCTCGCCCGGCTGGCTCCCCCACCGGGTCTGGCCGGTGGACTCCAGCACCGCCTTGGCGCCGCTGGCGTTGATGTCCGGCCGGCGTACCTCGACGCCGTGCCGGCGGGCGTCGTCGACCAGGGTCTGCGGCGAGTAGAAGCCCATCGGCTGGGCGTTGAGCAGGGCGGCCAGGAACGGGCCCGGGTGGTAGCGCTTGAGCCAGGAACTGGCGTACACCAGGTAGGCGAAGCTCATCGCGTGGCTCTCCGGGAAGCCGTAGCTGGCGAAGGCGGTGAGCTTGCGGTAGACGTCGTCGGCCAGCTCCCCCGTGATGCCTCGCTCGGCCATCCCGGCGTACAGCCGGTCGGCGATCTGCGCCATCCGCTCCACCGAGCGCTTCGCCCCCATCGCCCGGCGCAGCTGGTCGGCCTCGGCCGCGTCGAACCCGGCCAGGTCGATGGCAAGCTGCATGAGCTGTTCCTGGAACAGCGGCACGCCGAGGGTCTTCTCCAGCGCGTTGCGCATCAACGGGTGCGGGTACGTCACCGGCTCCTGGCCGTTCTTGCGCCGGATGTACGGGTGCACCGAGCCGCCCTGGATCGGGCCGGGCCGGATCAGCGCCACCTCCACCACCAGGTCATAGAACTGCCGGGGCTTGAGCCGGGGCAGGGTGGCCATCTGGGCGCGGCTCTCCACCTGGAACACCCCGACCGAGTCGGCCCGGCAGAGCATGTCGTAGACCTCGGGGTCGTCCAGGGTCATGTCGCCCAGGTCGAGCCTGGACCCGATCATGTCGTAGCCGTAGTGCAGGGCGGAGAGCATGCCGAGGCCGAGCAGGTCGAACTTGACCAGCCCGACGGCGGCGCAGTCGTCCTTGTCCCACTGGAGCACGCTGCGGCCGGGCATCCGCCCCCACTCGACCGGGCAGACCTCGATCACCGGCCGGTCGCAGATCACCATGCCGCCGGAGTGGATGCCCAGGTGCCGGGGGAACGTCTGCAGCTCGTTGGCGTACGCCACCACCTGCTCGGGGATGTCCTCGACGTCGACCGAGGCGACCGAGCCCCAGCGGTCGATCTGCTTGCTCCAGGCGTCCTGCTGCCCGGGCGAGAAGCCGAACGCCTTGGCCACGTCCCGCACCGCCGACCGGGGCCGGTACGAGATGACGTTGGCGACCTGGGCGGTGTGCTCCCGGCCGTACCGGGCGTAGACGTGCTGGATCACCTCCTCCCGGCGGTCGGACTCGATGTCCACGTCGATGTCGGGTGGGCCGTCGCGTTCCGGGGCGAGGAAACGCTCGAAGAGCAGCCGGTGCCGGACCGCGTCCACGTTGGTGATCCGCAGCGCGTAGCAGACCGCCGAGTTGGCCGCGGAGCCCCGGCCCTGGCAGTAGATGTCCTGCTCCCGGCAGAAGTTGACGATGTCGTAGACCACCAGGAAGTAGCCGGGGAAGCCGAGGTCGTCGATCATCCGCAGCTCGTGCTCCAGCTGCGCGTACGCCTCGGGGTGCGCCTCGGGCGGGCCGTAGCGCTCCCGGGCGCCGTCCATGGTCAGCTTGCGCAGCCAGCTCATCTCGGTGTGCCCGGGCGGCACCGGGTACGCCGGCAGCTTCGGCGCGACGAGTTGCAGGTCGAAGGCGAGTTCCGCGCCGAACTCGGCGGCCCGGGCCACCGCCCCCGGGTACGCGGCGAACCGCGCCGCCATCTCCGCGCCGCTGCGCAGGTGGGCGGTGGCGGCGGCGGGCAGCCAGCCGTCGATCTCGTCCAGGCTGCGCCGGGCCCGGACCGCGGCCAGGGTGGTGGCCAGCCGGCGGCGGCCCGGGGTGGCGTAGTGCACGTTGTTGCTGGCCACGGTGGGCAGCCCCGCCGCGTCGGCCAGCACGGCCAAGGCGTCGTTGCGGTCGGCGTCGACCGGGTGGCCGTGGTCGGTCAGCTCCACCGCCACCGTCTCGGCGCCGAAGAGCGCGGTGAGCCGGTCCAGCTCCCGGGCGGCGGCGTCGACGCCCTCGGTGAGCAGGGCGGCGGGCACGTGGCCCTTGCGGCAGCCGGTGAGCACCAGCACGTGGTCGCGCAGCTCGGCGGCGACCTCCTCCAGCTCGCCGTAGACCGGGCGGCCCTTCTCGCCGCCGCGCAGCTGGGCCCGGGAGATGGTGGCGGCGAGTCGGGCGTACCCCTCGTGACCGTGGGCGAGCACCAGCAGGTGCCGGCCGAGCGGGTCGGGCTCGCCGTTCTGCGGGCCGGGCAGCCCGAGGGAGAGCTCCGCGCCGAAGACGGTCGGCAGGTGCAGCGCGCGGGCCGCCTCGGCGAAGCGCACCACGCCGTAGAAGCCGTCGTGGTCGGTGACGGCGAGCGCGGTGAGCCCCAGCCGGGCGGCCTCCTCGGCCAGTTCCTCAGGGTGGCTGGCGCCGTCGAGGAAGCTGAAGTTGGAGTGCGCGTGCAGCTCCGCGTAGGGCACGGTGCCGTCCGGCCGGGGCAGCTCCGGCGGCTCGTACTGCTGCCGCTTGCGGCTCCACGCCGGGGAGTCGCCGCCGTCGGCGTCGACCGCCAGGGGGTCCACCACGTGCAGGTGCCGCTCGCCCCGGGGCCCGCGACCGTCGCGGGACCGTCCCCTGCCGCCCCGCCCGCCGCCGGGCCGGCCGGAGAGCACCTGTTCCAGCTCCGACCAGGGCATGTTGGGGTTGTGGAAGCTCACCGGCCCGCCCCTCGCCCGGTCCGCTCAGTCATAGATCGCCTCCACCAGCCACTGGCCGCCCTCGACGGCGAGCAGCAGGGCGGCGCCGTCGGCCAGGCTGACCTGGAACCGGGCCCGCCGCCGGGCCTCGGCCGGCGCCCACCAGCGCTCGTCCACCGGCCAGGGGCCGGCCCAGCCGACGATCTCGGCCGGACGGCCGGTGCCGACGACCAGGCGGGCGGGCGCGGCGCTCACCGCCAGGCGGGCGTTGACCACGACCGGCTCGCCGGCGGCGTCGTGCACGGTGGCGAGGAGCGGGGTCGGCAGCACCACGGCCGGCGCGGGCGGCGGCAACCGCCCCGGCCACGGCGGGACCGGTGCCCCACCCGAGCGGGCCGCCCGGCCGGGACGCGCCCCACCGCCGAGCGCCGGCAGCGCCGGTTCGTCCGCAGGCGCGGACCCGGCCGGTGCCGGCTCGGCCGGCAGGGGTGGTGGGCCGGGACGGGCGGGCAGTCGTTCGTCGCCCCACGGGACCAGGCGCACCTGGTCGGCCGGGGAACGCCCACCGCCGAGCACGGCGGTGACCACCGCTTCGGGGCCGAGGATGCCCTGCACCCGGCTCAGCGCGCGGTGCGCCCGCTCCCGCTCCTCGCCGGTCTCCCCCCACAGCCCGGGTTGCAGGCCGGCCTGGGCGAGCACCCCGTCCGGCACCAGGCGCAGCCGGATGATCCCGGCGGTGGGCCGGGCCGGGCGGGCGCCGCCCCGGCCGTTGCTGCCGGAGAGCCAGCCGTCCAGCTGCCAGCGAACCCGGTCGGCGATGGCCGCGGCGGAGAGCAGGCCGTCGTGCCGCCAGACCCGGTGCAGCTCCTGGCCGTGCGCGGTGATCGCCTCGATGCCGAGCCGGGTGCAGGCCAACCCGTACGCGGCGAGCCGCTCGTGCAGTTGCTCGGCCAGCATGCGGGCGGCGAACGCCGCGGCGTCGACCCGGTCGACCGGCTCGTCGTAGTCGGCGGTGACGGTCAGGTCGGCCGGCGGCTGCCGGACCGCGAGCGGCCGGTGGTCCCGACCCGCGGCGAGCCGGTGGGCCAGCGCCCCGTCGGACCCGAACCGGGCCAGCACGTCGCCGGCGGGCAGCGCGGCGAAGTCGCCGAGGGTACGCACCCCCAACCGGCGCAGCAGGTCGGTCAGGGCCGGTCGGCCGAGCGCCTCCACCGGCAGGGCGGCCAGGAACTCCGGGGTCCCGCCGGGCGGCACGATCCGCCCGTCCCGGGCGGCCAGGCCGGCGGCGAAGACCCCGTCGGCGATGCCGACCTGGCTCTCCACCACGCAGGTCTGGGCGACGTGCTCGACGATCCGCTCGGCCGCCGCCTCCTCCCCGCCGAGGTAGCGGCTCGGCCCCCGGGCGGCCAGCGCGCAGGCCCCGGGGCGAATCACCTCGACCCCGGCGGCCACCTCCTCGACGGCGGCCACCACCGGCTCGAACGCCCGGGCGTCCCGGCCGGGGTCGTGGTCGACGACAGTGAGCTGCGGGCAGCGCCCCTGCGCCTCCCGCCGGCGCAGCCCTCGGCGTACGCCCTCGGCGCGGGCCCGCTCGGAGCAGGCGACCACCCGGTTGGCGTGCAGCACCGCGACCGGGTCGGTGGCGGGCACCCCGTCGACGATCTCGGCGGCGAGGACCGGCCAGTCCGGGCACCAGAGCAGCAGGGTCCGCACCGGCGCACCGGTCATGCCGGCCCCGCCACGGTGCGGGACCGGGCAGCCGGGGCGGCGGCGGCCGACGCCACCACCCGGAACCGCCGGGGCGCAGTGGCGCGCGCGGCGACGCCGGCCCCGGCCGCCCGGGGGATGACCCGGGTCAGCTCGTCGCCGGGCAGCCAGACCTTGATCTCCTTGGGGCGGGCGGCGGCGCCCCGGCCGCGCGCCGAGACGGTGACCTCACGGCGGCGCAGCCGGCCCCGGCCCGGCCCGAGCCCCTCCCAGACCCCGCGGACCACCTGCAGCGTGACGTCCGCGCCGTCCCACCGGCCGTACGGGACGAGCACGCTGCCGCGCTGCCGGGCCCGGGCGGCCAGCCGATTGGCGACGGAGGCGGAGACCGTGTTCGGCACGGCGGTGACCACCACGTCGACCCCGTCGATGAGCGCGGCGACGACGGTGGGCCACTCGGGCCCGGGGTGCGGCACCAGGGCGAGCCGGTCCAGGGCGATCCCGGCCTCGGCCGCCGCGCCGGCCCCGAAGGTCGGCACCCCGACCACGGCGCACCAGGAGCCGGCCCGGGACGCCTCGGCGAGCAGCGCGAGGATCAGCGACGTGCCACCGCTGCGCCGGGGCTGCCCGACGCCGACCGCGATGGTGCTGCCGCGCCGCAGCCCACGGTGGGGCAGCAGCCCGGTCAACTCGGGCCGAACGGGCAGCACCCGGTGACCGCCCGCCGGGTCGGGCGCGCTCGCCGGGCGTACCAGCTCGGCCAGTGCGGCGGAACCGACCACCATGCGGCCCGCCATTGGGCCTACCCCCTGTCGTGTCGCGCGGGATCGTTCCCGCCAGGTGCTGCGTGCTGGATCGTCAACGGTGCGCCGGGCGCGTCCGGGTGGCCTCCGGCCACCACCCTGGGTCCCGCCATGGTGGTGGCCGGAGGCCACGACTCAGGCGGCGGCTGCTCCGGGTCGCGGCGTGGCGTCAGACCCGCCGAGCCGGAGTGGCCGGTGCAGACCGTCGAGCGCCGGCTGGTGCGCCAGCCCGAGCGCGGTCTCCACCACGGCCACGAACTGTTCGGCGGCGCGGAGCAGGTCGTCGGCCTCCCGGGCGCTGACCACCCGGGGGATGCCGGCCTCGGCGGCGGCCCGCTTGGTCGCCCCGGCGGCGAAGTAGCCGGCCCACTCGTCGAGCTCGGGAGCGACGGTGGAGAGCAGGACCCAGACGCTGGTGATCCGGTTACGCCGGGTGGGTGCGGGGCGGGCGCGGGCGGCGAGCAGAGCCGCGGCGGCGCGCAGCGCGGCGAGGTGGGCGGCGGCGTACCGGAGGCCGTCGGGACGGGTGCGGGCGGCCTCGGCCAGCCCCTGGCGGGCCACCGCGAGCAGTTGAGCGGGGGTGCGGTGCGGCAGCACGTGCGCGGGCACCGTCGGGGCCGGACTGGTCGGCATGTCTCTCCTCCGCGTGGGCCGGGGCGGGCGGGCCACGCGACGGATCAGATCCGCCGGCGGAACGCCCGGAGCGGTGGTGCGGAGGAAGACGCACCGGTGTGGGGGCCGGCCGGGTGCGGAGCTTCCCCACACCACACCCGGCCGGCGTACCGGCGGGTCCGTCGCCCGCCGCCCGGGGGTCGTGGGCGGCGGGCGACGATCCTGCCTTGACGGGACCGGACTCGCGAGTGTCCGGTGCCCGGTGCGGTCCGCGGAACCGCACCTCCCGGGAGCCGGCGCCGCGAAACACCTCTCCCGGGCGTTGGAACGAGCGTACGACTGAATCGAACACTCGTTCTAACTGCCCTGACAGTACACCCCCCCTCCGACGAAAATGCAACGTGTGACGCGCCGTCGGCGCCGATCGCCGTCCGACTCGGCGCGTCGTCGGACACGCCGGAAGGGGGTTCGGATTCTCAGCCGGGACACAGCATCGGCAAAGGGGGCGCAGAGTTCCCCGGCCCAGGGTTGACGTCATGAACGTCAGCCGTACCGAAGAGACCCTCCGGTGACCGCCGCCGTCGCCGATCGGCGCACGGCGCGCCGCGCCCTGCCGGCGGTCCCCACCTGGTGGGCCGACGTCGCCGGCAGCGCCGCGGTGCTCAGCCTGCTGGTCGTCACCGCGCTCTGGACCGCCAACCACGGGGTGCAGCAGCTGCTGGCCAACCCGGCCATCGGGCTCACCTCGCTCGGCCGGCTCGCCGGCCTGATCAGCGCCGACCTGATGCTCATCCAGGTGGTGCTGATGGCCCGGGTGCCGCTGATCGAACGGCGCTTCGGCCAGGACCGGATCGCCCGCTGGCACCGGCTCACCGGCTTCACCTCCTTCCACCTGCTCCTCGCCCACGTGCTGCTGACCGTCCTCGGGTACGCCGGCACCACCCGGCAGGGCGTGCTGGCGCAGACCTGGGACCTGGTCGTCACGTACCCGGGGATGCTGCTGGCCACCGCGGCGCTGGCCCTGCTGGTGCTGGTGGTGGTGACCTCGGTCCGGGTGGCCCGCCGCCGGCTGCGCTACGAGTCCTGGCACCTGCTGCACCTGTACGCGTACCTCGGCATCGCGCTGGCGCTGCCGCACCAGCTCTGGACCGGCGACGACTTCCTCAGCTCGGCCGTCGCCCGCGCCTACTGGTGGACGGTCTACCTGCTGGCGCTGGCCAGCGTGCTGGTCTTCCGGTTCGGGCTGCCCGCCTGGCGGTCGCTGCGGCACCGGATCGAGGTGGCCGCGGTGGTCCCCGAGGCGCCCGGGATCACCTCGGTCTGGCTGCGCGGGCGCGACCTGCACCGGCTGCCCGCCCGGGCCGGGCAGTTCCTGCTCTGGCGGTTCCTGGACGGCCCCGGCTGGTCCCGGGCGCACCCCTACTCGCTGTCCGCACCGCCGAACGGGGACCTGATGCGGATCACGGTCAAGGATCTCGGCGCCGACAGCGCGCGGGTGGCCACCCTGCGCCCCGGCACGAAGGTGCTGGTCGAGGGGCCGTACGGGCGGCTGACCGGGGAGCACTGGCGGGGCGGCGGGATCACCATGCTGGCCTGCGGAGTCGGGATCACCCCGCTGCTGGCGCTGCTCTGGGAGCTGCCGTACGCCCCCGGCGAGGCGGTGCTGCTCTACCGCGCGCGTACCCCCGAGGACCTGGCCTTCCGGGCGGAGCTGGACCGGCTCGCCGCGGAACGGGGGTTGGTCGTGCACTACCTGGTCGGCCCCCGGGCGGCGCGCCCGTCCTGGCTGCCGGCGTACGCCGAGGGGCTCTCCGACGCGGCGGCCCTGCGCCGGCTCTCCCCCGGCGTCACCGCCCACGACGTCTTCCTCTGCGGACCGGACGGCTGGGTCGACGCCGTCCGCGCCGCCATCCGCGCGGCCGGTGTCCCCGACGCCCACACCCACCACGAACGCTTCGCCTGGTGACAGGCGCGAAAGGAGGATCCGTGCGACGGATCACCATCTGGCTGCTCTCCACGGTGGCCGCCGTGGTGCTGCTGTTCAGCTACAAGACCAGCACCATGGGCGTGGGCGGGGAGAGCAGCGCGTTCGCCGGCCGCTCCGACGGCTCCGCCACCAGCCCGTGGCGCGGGACCGACGACACCGCCACCGGCGCCACCGGGTCGGGCGGCACGGACTCGGGCGGCAACGGCACGGTCACCGGGTCGGTGGCGCAGACCCGGTGGGGGCCGGTGCAGGTGCGGATCGCCGTCTCCGGCGGGAAGATCACCGAGGTCACCGCCGTACGGGTGCCGGACGGCAACCGCCGGGACCAGGAGATCAACGACTACGCGGTGCCGATCCTGCGGCAGCAGGCCCTGGCGGCGCAGAGCGCGCGGATCGACACCGTCTCCGGCGCCACCGTCACCAGCGACGGCTACCGGGAGTCGCTCCAGTCCGCGATCGACGCGGCGCACCTGAAGTGAGCGGGACGGCGACGATGGACCTGACGAGGGAACCGGACCGGCGCGCCTGGGTGGTGCAGGTGATGGGTCTGCCGGTCAGCGTGCACCTGCGCGGTCCCGAGGTGCGCACCGACGCGGTGGCGGAGCGGGTGGAGCGGGTCTTCGCCGAGCTGCGCGGGGTGGACGCGACGTTCAGCACGTACCGGCCGGACAGCGTGCTGGGCCGTCTCGGCGGCGCGCTGCCCGACCCGGCCACCGCCGGGCCGCTGGTGCGCGAGGTGGTCGAGCTCTGCGAGGCGGCCCGGGCGCGCACCGGCGGGTGGTTCGACGCCCGGCGCCTGCCGCTGCCCGGCGGCGGCACCGGCTTCGACCCGTCCGGCCTGGTCAAGGGGTGGGCGGTGGAGCGGGCCGCGCGGCATCTCGCCGACCTGCCCGGGCACGACCTCTGCCTCAACGCCGGCGGGGACGTGCTGCTGCGCACCACGCCGGGCCGGCCGGCCTGGCGGGTCGGGATCGAGGACCCCGACCGCCCGGAGCGGATGCTCGACGTCGTGGAGCGGGCGCACGGCGCGGTCGCCACCTCGGGCACCGCCCGGCGCGGCGCGCACATCGTGGACCCGCACGCCGGCCGGCCGGCCGAGGCCGTCCGGTCGGTCACCGTGGTCGGCCCCGAGCTGCTCTGGGCCGACGTGTACGCGACCGCGGCCGTCGCCCGCGGTGCGGACGCGCTGGACTGGCTGGCCACCCTGGACGGGTACGCGGCCCTGCTGGTGGACGCCGCCGGCCGGGTCCGGGCCACCCCGAACTGGCCCGGATCCCGACCGGCGACTCAGACCCGGGCCGCGTAGTCGGGCAGATCGGCCTCGGTGGCCAGCGACCCGGTGCTGCGCACCAGCATCGACTGGACCGGGCGGGTGGCCAGCAGCCGGTCGCGCAGCCACAGCCCCCACCCGCTGGCCGGGGCGAGGAAGTGGCCGGGGCTGGCGCCGCGCTGCCAGCGGGAGGCGTACGCCCGCATCCGCCGCTCGTACGCGGGCAGCGCGACCTGGTGGTCGCCGCTGGCCAGGGCCAGCTCGCCGGCGAGCACGTACGCCCCGACGAGACCGGTGCCGACCCCCATCCCGCCGAGGGTGACCCCCCAGGCCGCGTCGCCGAGCAGCACGGCCCGCCCGGTGTGCCAGCGGGGCACGCCCACCCGGGCGATCGCGTCGAAGTAGAGTTCCGGCGCGGCGCGCAGGCCGGCCAGCAGCCGGGGCACGTGCCAGCCCAGCCCGGCGAAGGCGTCGCTGATCAGCGCCCGCTGCCGGTCCAGGTCGAGCCGGTCGTGGTCCTGCCGGGGCCCGGCGAAGACGACCAGGGCGGTGGCCCGGTCGGGGTCCCGCGGGTCGGCGGTCACGCTGGCCATCCGGCCAGGGACGTTGTACTGCCGCGGCACCGGGCCCGCCGCCATGTCGTTCGGCAGGTCCCAGCCGGCCAGGTGGTAGCCGAGGTGGGTGACGTACGCCGACTCCGGGCCGAGGGCCAGCCGCCGGACGCCGGAGTGCATCCCGTCCGCGCCGACCACCAGGTCGACGGTGCGGGAGTCGCCCCGGGCCAGGTCGACCCGTATCCCGTCGGTGGTCTCGGCGAGCGCGGCGATCCGGTCCCCGAACCGGTACTCGACCCGGTCGGCGCCGTGTTCGTACAGGATCCGGGACAGGTCCCGGCGGCGGACCTCCAGCTCGCCGCCGGCGAACTCGGCCGGCAGCCGGAAGATCTCCCGGTCGTGCTCGTCCACCCGGCTCATCGCGCCGGCGTGGGTCTGCACCGCGCGCAGCTCGTCGAGCACGCCCATGGCGGCCAGCACGCCGAGGTGGGTCGGCCCGCGGAAGTCGACCGCGAAGCCGCTGGTCCGCAGCGCCGGGGCGGACTCGACGACGGTGACCTCGGCCCCGTAGCGGGCCAGCCACCAGGCGACGGCCGGGCCGGCCACCCCGGCGCCGGAGACGAGCACGCGGAAGCCGCGCAACGAAGAGGACATGTCTTCCCCCGAGATAGAAACTGTGTCCGTCAGATACAGAGTACTGTAGACACAGTTTTGGTTCGCGGACAAGTAGCAAGTGGGGTGAGCGTGGAGACCGGTGGCGTCGACAAGCGGCGGATGTACGAGCTGCTGTGGGGCACGCCCAGCGGGCCCCGGCGGGGACCCCGCCCCACCCTCACCCTCGACGCGATCGCCCGAGCCGGCGTCGCGATCGCCGACACCGCCGGGCTCGACGGGCTGATCATGCAGCGGGTCGCCGAGTCGCTCGACGTCACCAAGATGGCGCTCTACCGGTACGTGCCCGGCAAGGCGGAGCTGGTCGCCCTGATGCTGGAGACGGCGATGGGCGAGCCGCCCCCTCCCCCGGCGGGTGCCGACTGGCGCGGCCAGCTCGACGACTGGACCCGGCAGCTGTTCGACCGGTTCCGCCGCCACCCGTGGGCGCACGCCGCGACCATCATCCCGCGGGTGCCCGGGCCGAACGAGCTGGCCTGGCTCGAACGGGTCGTCGCGGCCCTCGCCGGCACCGGACTGACCGCGGCGGAGCAGCTCGACGTCGCGGTGCTCCTGGTCGGACACGCCCGCAACCTGGCCCAGCACACGGCGGCCGGCACCGCACCGGAGCACGGCCGGGAGGCCGCGTTCACCGTGCTGGTGCGCGGCCGGGAGGAGCATTTCCCGGCGCTGGCCGCCGCGCTGCGCACGACCGTCGCCCCCGCCGAGAGCGACCAGGCCCTCGACTTCGGCCTGGCCCGCATCCTCGACGGCATCCAGGCCCTCATCACCGACCGCGCCGCCGGCGGCCGATGACCACGACGTGGTCGCCCCCGCCACCGAGGTGTCGCGACGACACCGTCGGGTTCGACGGGGTGGCGCGGGTGTGACCACGCCGGGTGGGGAGAATGGGCGCATGCAGCCACACCCAAACGTGCAGGCGGTGCAACGGGCGCTCGACGACGCGGGCGCGCGGGACGGCTCCGGCGGCGCCAGCCAGGTCCGCCTGCTGCCCGAAGCGGTGCACACCGCCGCGGCGGCGGCCGACGCGCTCGGCGTCGGCGTCGGCGCCATCGCCAACTCGCTCATCTTCGACGCCGACGACGCCCCGCTGCTGGTGCTCACCTCCGGCGCGCACCGGGTGGACACCGCCGGGCTGGCCGCGTCCATCGGGGTCACCCGACTGCGGCGGGCCACCCCGGAGTTCGTCAAGCAGCACACCGGGCAGGTGATCGGCGGGGTCGCCCCGGTCGGCCACCCCCGGCCGCTGCGCACCCTGGTCGACACCGCCCTCGAGGCGTACGGCGAGGTGTGGGCGGCCGGTGGCGTGCCACAGGCGGTCTTCCCCACCACGTACGCGGAGCTGCTGCGGATCACCTCCGGCGCCCCCGCCGAGGTGGCGTGAGCGCCGTCCCGGAGCTGGTCACGCTGCACGTGTGGCGGATCCCCCGGACGGCGGTGCCCCGGGCGCTGGCCCGGATGGCCACGCACCCGACGCGGCTGCGCCGCCTCCCCGGCGTACGGTTCGCCAAGCTGCTCGGCACCGGGACCGGCACCGGCTTCGGCCCCGGCGACGCCGACCCGACCCGCTGGGCCGCCCTGATGGTCTGGGACTCCCCCGCCGCGGCGGCCGGCTTCGACGCCTCGCCGGTCGGCCGGTCCTGGGCCCGGCTCGCCAGCGCCGCGGTCCGGGTGGAGCTGCGCCCGCTGACCAGCCGGGGCGAGTGGTCCGGCCGGCGGCCGTTCGGCGAGCCGTCCGGCGGCCCGGTCACCGGGCCGGTGCTGGCACTGACCCGGGCCCGGCTGCGGGCCCGCCGGGCGGTCACCTTCTGGCGGGCGATCCCCCCGGTCGCCGCCGCCCTGCACGAAGCGCCCGGGCTGCTCGCCCGGTTCGGCGTCGGCGAGGCGCCGCTGGGCTGGCAGGGCACGGTGAGTCTATGGCGGGATCCGACGGACCTGGTCACGTTCGCGTACCGTCACCCGGAGCACCGCGCCGCGATCACCCGTACCCCCAGCGAGGGGTGGTACGCCGAGGAACTGTTCGCGCGGTTCGCGGTGGGCGACGTGGTCGGCGACCGGACGGTGCTGGGATGGGCCGCCGCGGGCGACCCGGAAACGGCGAGAGGACACGCATGAGGTTGGTGCGGTGGACGCCGGACGATCTGGTCCGGCGGCTGGACGACGTGGTGGCCGTCTACGGCGAGGCGATGGGCTACCGCGCCGACCTGCTGGAGGCCCGGCGCGGCTACATCGCCACCCACGTCCGCCGCCCCGGCTTCCGCGCCGTCGCCAGCCTCACCTCCGAGGGGCACCTGGCCGGCTTCGGGTACGGCTACCTCGGCGCGTCCGGCCAGTGGTGGCACGACCAGGTGCACCGAGCGCTGGACGCCGAGGCCCGGCAGCGCTGGCTGACCCACTGCTTCGAGGTGGTGGAGCTGCACGTCCGGCCGCCCGCGCAGGGGCACGGCCTCGGCGCCGGCCAGCTGCGCGCCCTGCTCACCATGGCGGAGGGCACGACCACCCTGCTCTCCACCCCGGAGGCCGACGAGCGGACGTCCCGCGCCTGGCGGCTCTACCGTCGCTTCGGCTTCATCGACGTCCTGCGCCACTTCCACTTCCCCGGCGACGAGCGGCCGTTCGGCGTGCTCGGCCGGGACCTGCCGCTGCCCCCGCCCGGCCCGGCCACGTCGTGATCCGGCGCCGGCTGCCCTGGGCGGGGCTGGGCGTCCTGGTCGTCGCCCAGATCTGCTACCCGCTCACCGCCGGCGCCACCCGGGCCGGGCTGACCGTCGCCACGGTCCTGCTCGGCTGGCTGCTCTCCGTCGGCCACGCGCTGCTCAGCCGGGGTACGCGGACCGCGCTCACGCTGGTCGCGGTGGCCACCGGCGGTGGCTTCGCGATCGAGGCGCTCGGGGTGGCCACCGGCTTCCCGTTCGGCAGCTACGACTACTCGGGCGAGTTGGGCCCGAAGCTGGCCGGGGTGCCGTTGATCATCCCGCTGGCGTGGACCTGGATGGCCTGGCCGGCCTGGCTCACCGCGGTCCGGCTCACTGAGCCTGCCCCGGGGCCGACCGGAGACCGGCCGGCACCCGGGTGGGTGGACCGCCTCGGCCGGGTCGCGGTGGCCGCGGTCGGGCTGGCCGCCTGGGACCTCTTCCTCGACCCGCAGATGGTGGCCGAGGGCTACTGGGTCTGGCGGGACGCCACCCCGGCCCTGCCCGGCCTGCCCGGCATCCCGGCCAGCAACTACCTCGGCTGGCTGCTCTTCGCGGTGCTGCTGATGGGCGCGCTGCGCCCGCTCGCCGGACCGGCCGTCGCCCGCGCCGACGGGCGGGACGCGCCGATGTTCGCGCTCTACCTGTGGACGTACGCCGCCAGCGTGCTGGCGCACGGGGTCTTCCTCCGGCTGCCCGCCTCCGCGCTCTGGGGCGCGGCCGGGATGGCGGTGGCCGCCGTACCGCTGGCGGTGACGTTGCTGCGCGCCCGCCGCACCGGCGCCGACCGCCCGGTGGCGGGCCCCGCTCCGCGCCCGGGTGTCGACGCGCCGGCATGACCGCCGTCGGAGTCCTGGTCGTCGCGGTCGCCGTGCTCACCGCGCACACGCTCGTCAACGCCACCCGCTGGCTGCGCCGCCCCGCCGCCGGCCCGGTCGAGGTGACCGAGGCGGTGGCGGTGCTGCTGCCGCTGCGCGACGAGGCCGACCGGGTGGCCCCCTGCCTGCGCGCGCTGCTCGCCCAGCGGGGCGTACCCGACCTGCGGATCGTGGTGCTCGACGACGGCTCGACCGACGGCACCGCCGACGTGGTTCGCGCGGTGGCCGGCGACGACCCGCGGCTCACCCTGCTCACCGGGGTCGCCCCGCCGCCGGGCTGGCTGGGCAAGCCGCACGCCTGCTGGCAGCTCGCCACCCGCACCGACCCAGCCCCGACCGTGCTGGCCTTCGTCGACGCCGACGTGGTGCTCACCCCGTACGCCGTCGCGGCGGCAGTGACCGAGCTGCGCGCGGCGGGGGCGGCGCTGCTGTCGCCGTACCCCCGGATCGTGGCGCGGACGGCGGCCGACCGGCTGGTGCAGCCGCTGCTGCAGTGGCTGTGGCTGACCTTCCTGCCGCTGCGCGCGATGGAACGCTCGCCGCGGCCGTCCCTGGCCGCGGCGGGCGGGCAGTTCCTGGTCGTGGACCGGGCCGGCTACCTGCGGGCCGGTGGGCACGCGGCGGTGGCCGACCAGGTCCTGGAGGACATCGAGCTGGCCCGGGCGGTGAAGCGCGCAGGCGGCCGGATCGCCCTGGCCGACGGCTCCCGGCTGGCCACCTGCCGGATGTACGAGAGCTGGCCGCAGCTGCGCGACGGCTACACCAAGTCGCTCTGGTCCTCCTTCGGGCACCCGGCCGCCGCGGCCGTGGTGGTGGCCCTGCTGCTCCTGCTCTACACCGCTCCCCCGCTGGTCGCCGCGGTGCTCGCCCCGACGGCGCCACTGGTGTCACTGGTTGCGCTGGTCGCGTACCTGCTAGGGGTGGCCGGGCGGGTGATCAGCGCCCGGGCCACCGGCGGCCGGGCCTGGCCCGACGCGCTGGCCCACCCCGTGTCGGTCGGGGTCCTCGGTTGGCTGACCCTCCGGTCGTACCATCTGCGGAAGCGGCAGCGCCTCACCTGGCGTGGTCGCCCGGTCACCTAGGGGGAGGCGCGGCATGGCGCGGATCGTGGTCATCGGCGCCGGCGTCGGTGGGCTGGCCACCGCCGCCCGGCTGGCGGTCACCGGGCACGAGGTCACCGTCTTCGAGCGGGCCGACACGGTCGGCGGCAAGCTCGGCTGCCACCCGCACGACACCCCCGAGGGGGCGTGGCACTTCGACACCGGGCCGAGCCTGCTCACCCTGCCGCAGGTCTTCCACGACCTGTTCGAGGCGACCGGGGCGAAGCTCGACGAGTACCTCGACCTGGTGCCGCTGGACCCGATCGTCCGGCACGTCTTCCCCGGTGACGGCCCCACCCTGGACTCCTGCGCCGACCCGGCCGAGTTCACCGCCCGGATAGGCGCGGCCTTCGGGGACCGGGCCGCCACCGACTGGCAGCGGCTCTGGCGCCGGGCCACCCGGGTGTGGACGGCCTCGCACCGGGACATCCTGGACCGGGCCATCGACTCCCCCCGGGACCTGGCCGCGCTGGCCTGGCGGCTCGGTGACCTCGCCGCCATCGGCCCCGGCCGCACCCTGCGCGGCCTCGGCCGCAGTCACCTGTCCGACCCGCGGCTGCGGATGCTGCTCGACCGGTACGCCACCTACACCGGCGCCGACCCGCGTCGCGCCCCGGCCGCGCTGGTCGCGGTCCCCTACGCCGAACTGGCCTTCGGCGGCTGGTACCTGCGCGGCGGGCTGGGCACGCTGGCCGACGCGCTGCTCTCGCGCTGCCTGGACCTGGGCGTGGTGGTGCAGACCGGCACCACGGTCACCCGGATCGACGCCACCGGCGGCCGGGTGCACGGGGTACGCCTCGCCGGGGTGGCCGCCCCGATCCCCGCCGACGTGGTGGTGGCCAACGTGGACGCGCTCACCGTCTACCGGGACCTGCTGCCCACCCCGCGCCGGCTGGCCGGGCTCACCGACCGCAGCCTGGCCGGCTTCGTGCTGCTGCTCGGCGTACGCGGGGACTCCGGGCTGGCGCACCACAACGTCTTCTTCCCCCGCGACTACGACGCCGAGTTCGACGCGGTCTTCGGCGACCCGGGGCGGGGCGTCCGAGCCCGGCCGGCCCTCGACCCGACGGTCTTCGTCACCGTGGCCGACGACCCGACGGTCCGCCCGGACGGGCACGAGGCGTGGTTCGTGCTGGTCAACGCCGCCCGCCACGGCACCGCCGCGGGCGCGGTCGACTGGCGGCGGCCGGGGCTGGCCGAGGCGTACGCCGACCGGATCCTCGACGTGCTCGCCGAGCGGGGCGCGGACGTCCGGGACCGGCTGGTGTTCCGGGAGATCCGTACCCCGGCCGACCTGGGCGTGGCGACCGGTGCGCCGGGCGGGGCCATCTACGGCACCGCGGGTGGGCTGCTCCGCCCCGCCAACCGGGGCCCGGCGGCCGGCCTGTGGCTGGTCGGCGGCTCCACCCACCCTGGCGGCGGCCTCCCGATGGTCACCCTCTCCGCCCAGATCGTCGCCCACGAGATCGGCCCCGCCTGGTAAGGAAGGGCCCCTTCTCAATGCCTGCGGTAGAGCAGGGTTTCCTTCGCACCGCTTCGGGGACCTCAGCCGGAGTCGATCAGGGCGCGGCGGACGGCGGTGAGAAGTTGCCCGAGGCCGAAGCCGGCCAGCAGTACCCAGACCGTGGTGGCCATGGTGATGGTGCCGGCGGTCAGGTCGGCGTCGATCAGCCCGGTGAGCCCGGCGACCACCAGTCCGACCAGGGCCACGCAGACCCGGGTGGGGCGCTCCCCCACGGTCACCGCGCCGATCTCCCGCATCCCGGCGGAGACCGCCCGGGCCCGGACGTACTCGTGCAGCCAGGACAGGCCGCCGGCCGCGGCGACCAGCGCGCCCGGCGCGCCGATCAGCCAGAACGCGGTCAGCCAGGCGGCCTCGCCGAGCCGGTCGGCGACCGAGTCGTAGACGTAGCCGAGCCGGGTGGTGCGGTTGGTGGCCACCGCCACCGCGCCGTCGACGCTGTCCGCCACCGCGGCGAGCAGCACGAACAGCGCGCCGAGGAACGGCCCGTCGCCCGGCCGTCCGACCAGTAGCGGTACGCAGAAGCAGAGCAGCACCCCGACCACGGTCACCGGGGTCGGGCCGACCCGCAGCCGGCCCAGGACGTAGCCGACGTGGTAGGCGAAGCGCAGCCAGGCGCGGACCACCGGGGCGGCCACCCGGGGATCGAACCCGCCGTGCAGCCGCGCCCACGCGGTCGCGTACTGGTCCCAGTTCAGCTGTGTGCCCACCTCGGGATCAACCCTAGAAGGGCGGGCGGGTGTCGCGGGCCCAGTGGGTCACACCCGGGCGCCGGCCCGGAGGTGCTGCCAGACCTCGCGGGTGGCGGTGGACCGGTTGAGGGTGATGAAGTGGATGCCGGGCACGCCCTCGTCCAGCAGCTTCGCGCACATCTCGCTGGCCTGCTCGATGCCGAGCCGGCGGACCGCCTCCGGGTCGTCGGCGACCCGCGCGAACCGCTCCGCCAGCGCGGGCGGGAACGGCGCGCCGGAGAGCTGCACGGACCGCTCGATGGTGCCCAGCTGGGTCACCGGCATCACCCCGGCCAGGATCGGGGTGTCGCAGCCGGCGGCCACCACCCGGTCGCGCAGCCGCAGGTAGTCGTCGGCCTCGAAGAACATCTGGGTGATGGCGAAGTCGGCCCCCGCCCGGCACTTGCGGACGAAATGTGCCGTGTCGCTGGCCACGTCGGGCGAGCGCGGGTGCTTGTACGGGAAGGCGGCCACCCCGACGCTGAAGTCGCCGGCGTCGCGGATCAGCCGGACCAGCTCCTCGGCGTAGCGCACGCCCTCCGGGTGCCGGACCCACTCGCCGCCCGGGTTGCCCGGCGGATCGCCGCGCACGGCCAGCACGTTCCGGACGCCGACCGAGGCCAGCCGGCCGATGACGTGTCGCAGCTCGGCGACCGAGTGGTCGACGGCGGTCAGGTGCGCCATCGGCAGCAGGGTGGTCTCGGTGGCGATCCGCTCGGTCACCGAGACCGTGGTGTCCCGGGTCGAGCCGCCCGCGCCGTAGGTGATCGAGACGAACGAGGGGCGCAGCGACTCCAGCTCGCGGATGGCCTGCCAGAGCAGGCGCTCCCCCTGCGGTGTCTTCGGCGGGAAGAACTCGAAGGAGAAGGTGGGCTGCCCGGCACGTATCAGCTCGCCGATCGCCGGCTGGGGATTGGGGAGGACCGAGGGAAGACCGAGCGCCACGCACCCGACTCTAACCGCCACGTCCCGTCGTACCCAGGATCTTCCCAGCCCGCGAGCACGGCACGGCGGAGCGTCGTACCCCGGGGGTAGAAACGGGGCAGCGTGGTGGGGCCGGCCGGTGGCCGGCACCCGGGGGGCCGCGCGGGGGTCAGCACGATCGGCGGCGCGCCGGTCCGGCACGGCCGGCACGTTCGCGTCGCCACCCACGCCGACGCCCTGCAGAGGACCGATGATCCGGGCGCTGGCGGCGCAGCACGGGATCGCGGTAGGCCTCCAGCACGGCGTCGATGTCGTCGTCGCGCCAGGGTGGCCGAGGGCAATCCGGGTGACGGCGGGTACGCCGTTCCCCAGAAGTTACTTTGGATTCAGGCTGCCGCTAGCTGAACAACTCCCCCGGGGGCTCGTGAGCCTCCGGGGGAGTTTTCTGTTTTCAAGGTTTGCTGCCGTCACTCTCCGGTGATTTCACCCTCGATCATGTTGTTGAACCTGCTCATATAGATGTGCTCACCATCGATGCACTTCCATCGACCTTCGGGGTCTACGCCCGTTCCGACAGCAGCCTTTACCTCTTCGAAGTTGACAAGGGTTACCCGGGGCGCGAGAAATTGGACAGCACCGAAATCGAATCGGTTATCACCGTACTCCAATGAGAAGGACTCGAAATGAGCCAAAAGGTTGCCGCGCTCTTGGCGGAATCGATGGTCAGACACGAACTGCTCTAGTCTGTCGGCGCGGACGTGCATCGTCAAGGTGTGGTAGGGCCATCGCGCCTTCCCGGTCTTCACGAACTCGACTAGGGCCTCAAGTTCCTCCAAGTCGCTTGGCTTCAGCCCTTCCGGGATAGGGAATGGCCGTCCGAAGTGCTTCTGCAGCTCGTCAAACGCGACGACCAGACGGACAAGCATTCCTTCATCCTCGAAAATCGGCTCTGTCACATCACATTCGGCAAAGGGCACGCCCATGCGGAGGGTTAGGCTATTGCCGGGCTTTATTGCTGCGATGAAGTCTGCCGCCGGACGTGCCGCGTAAGGAAACAGGCCGATCGGTGACGACACCTTGAAGCTCATGGATCCGGCCGTAGTGCGGCTGTCGCTATCGAGTATGAATTTCGCGGTAAGCAGACCCGAGGGGTCGGAACCCGTGAGGGTAATCCCGCGCGCCCCACTGACACGCCGATTGAGTTGCAACGTGATGGAGGCAATAACCCGCCCGTCAGGCTTCTGAACGTCCAAGACGCAAGGCAGCGGCAAGCCGCGGTTGTCCTCTATCGACCTGATCTCAAGTTTCGAGGTGCCCGAGGGTCGATCCCATCCGAACGCTCGCCGCGTCTCATCAGACGCGTCGATATTGAACCCTCGGACGAATTGACCCGGAACTGTCACGTCGCCGCCGTAATCCATTACCTGTCGAAGACGGCGTGCGATTTCCTCAGCGTCGGGGTCATCGGGAGGGAATTCAAAGACGGGTTTGAAGCTAATCGGGTCGCGTTGGGCTGCCCCAGGGTAGCGCTCACGGAAACGGAACTCAATTCCGTCCGGACCCGTGGCAAAGTCGGTTGTCCAGTGAGGAGACAAGTCTGCCGCGCGCTGGGCTAGGCCTATGACGCGCTCTCTCAGATCCGGCAGCCCGCGCGCCAATACGTCACGTTCCTGCCTGAACTGGTGCGCCAACTCCAAGAGTCGATATTCTTCACCCTCGACATACCGCCTCAGATCTTCCCTACCTGCAAACTGGAAGTCTAGCCAGTCGATACCCCACCACTCCAAGGAGATCTTGGGGAATTCGCCTTTAAGGCTATTCCACCATTTGTCCTCAGCCGGAGAGTGATTAAGAGGTAGAATCAGCACCCATCGGTCGGGCTTGTGCAACGCTGCCGTTTGAAGGGACTTCTCTATGTTCCGCTGTTGCTGCCTGTTAAGCCGCTGGTTGAAGGACTTGATTTCAAAGATTGTGAGCCCATCCGAGGATCGAAGGGTGCTGTCCCTGCCCCCGTCGCCGCCGGCCCCGTCCATAGCCTCGGCACCGGGATAGAGACTCCGTAGCAGCGCCTGGACGGCGCGCTCAAACTTTCTTGGGTCGACCACCACACGGTGCCACTGGATCATGATGGTTGCTCCCAGCGTACGAGCGTTCGAAATGCCGACCGAACACACTACCCCTCACCACCGACACGACCGCCGATTGGGCTCGTGCTGGGCCCGTTGTGGCGTCGCCCTCGGGGCCATGCGCAGGCCCGTCGGAATTCGGGCCCTAAGATCGTCGGGGCCTTTCCGATTGAACCATCGGATGTCGGACTTGCCTGAATATGCAGATCATGTATGCGAGTTGCCTTAACTAAACGCGCGCGCGTACACGCGCGCATGCGTGTACACAGGCGCGGTTAGTAAGCAGTGGCGACGACTAGTTAGGGCTCGACATCAATTCAAATCGGGCTACCGTGTCGCCCAGTTGCCGGTTGCGTCGGCTAGATGAGTGGCGCACCCAAAAGCGCCGAACGACTTGCCAACAGCTTCCGCGATTGCCGATGATTGATCCCGGCCGGAGTCACCAAAGCAAAGCAACGCCCGGGGTGCCACCCGAGCGTTGCTGGTGTCTCCGCCTCTGTTCAGTCCGCATAGACGTACAAAAGTGGAGGCAGGATGAATGTACCCACACCCCTGGAATGCGTCAACGCTGAGGCAGACGAGAGCCGGGCGCACGTCAGGCCTGACGTGGGCGAAAGCGCGGCGGAGCGGCGCCACAAGCGGCTTGTGGAGCTGATGAAGGTCGTTCCTCCGATCTTGCTGGCGTTGGCCGCGTTGGTTACCGCCCTTCGGTAGCTGCTGGGGTGGGTCAGGGGGTCGAGCCCGTCTGAGACCCCTTGGCCGTCCAGGCTAGGAACCTGTCGAACAGCTCCCCTGGGGTTAGTCCCGGGTTGGGATTCAGCTTGATCAAGTCCGCGGTGGCATCGAAGAGGCAGCCGGCCAGGTAGACGGACAGGGCCACCCGATCCTGCCGGTACTCCACGCGTAGCAGCATCCGGGCTGTAGGGCACGGCCACGCGGCGGCGCACACCCGGCAGAGCCACAGGGGCCGCATTGGCAAGTGCTCTCTACGCACGCCGCCCACCGTTCCCGCGGTGCGCCTGCCCGCGCGTCAAGAAGTTCCCGACCCAGAGGACCTGTGTCGGCTGGTTCCAGTGCGCCCAGTCGGACCGCTTCGGTTGCTCGGGGATCGGCTCCACAGGCACCGGAAGGCGCTTGTCCGGGCACGTCCGCCACCGGAGGCCACACGAGCAGTCACGGCGCAGCCAGCGCCGCCACACGGGCCGGTGGGTGGGTGCGAGCGGTACAGGCTTCGGAACTCTGCGTCTCATCCCCCGATCGTCCCCCTGACGTTGGCACACGTCAACCGCATCAGCCGTTGTATCGGGACGTCGATAGCTGCCTCATTACCTTCAAGTCATGGATCGGGTGGAGCTTGTCGGCGCGGCTGAGATCCGACTGATGCTCGGCGGTGTTTCCCGGCAGCGCGTCAACGTGATCACCAACTCCAAGGGCTTCCCCGATCCGTACACCACACTGATCATGGGCAAAGTCTGGGTCAGAGCCGACGTTGAGGCGTGGATAGCGACTCACCGGCCAGAGTTGGCGACAGACTGATGAACCCCGGGTGTCGCCCGGGACTGTTCCGTCATCGGTGGCTACGCCATAGCCAATAAGTAGACCTCTAGCGCCTTTTGTCGGATTGGGGCTCAGGAAACCGTGTTGAGTACAACCCGGAGGCGTCGGCGCTGACGGCCCGGGCGGCAGCGACACTCTCACGGGTCACCCCAGGTTCCGCCAGCATTTCCAGCACCAACGCCCGAGTGACAGCCAAGGGCCGGCGCTTCCGCTTCCTAGCCGGGCCGGGCCGGGCGACGGGACGTGCCCAGCCGGGTTGGCGGCGGACGGACCCGGGGCCCGGTGGCCGAGGTCGGGCGCACCGGCGGCCGGCGGGTCGGACCCGGGCGACCTGGCCGAGCTGCGGCGCTGGGACGACCTGCTGGGCGGGGCCGACCTGGCCGGGCCCGGAGCCCGCCGGCCGGACCGGCGGCCCGGGGATACCGCGCCGCCGGTCCGGCCGGCCGCCGTCGGCGGCTGCCGGGGCTGGCCGAGTCGGCGCAGCTCGCCGGCTGGCTCGCCGCCGACGCCGGGGAGGTGACCGGCGGCCTGGACGCCTACCGGCTGGCGCTGCGCGCGGCGGTGGCCGCCGGCGACCCGGCCGGGCACGTGCTCGGTTCGGCGAGCCACCTGCTGGCCGGCGTCGGGGACCCGCTGGGGGCGCTGGCGCTTGCCCGGTCCGGCTACGCGGGCAGCCGCGACGCGGCGTCCCCCGGGCTGCGGGCCCTGCTGCTGCACCGGGTGGCGTTCGCCGCCGCGCTCGCCGGGCGGTCCCGCGCCGCGCGGCAGGCCCTCGACGCCGCCGACGGCACCGGCGGGCCCGAGCCGGACCGGGAACCGCCCTGGCTGTACTGGCTCGACGAGGCCGAGCTGGCGGCGATGACCGGTCGCACCCTGGTCGCACTGGGCCGGCCCGGGCCCGCCGTGTCTCTGCTCGCGCCGGTCGCGCGGGCGGGGCCGCCCCCGCCGCGCCGCCGTACGCCGACCTGCTGGTCGCGGCCCGCCCGTACCTGCCGCTGCGGGCGGGGAGCGGGCCCGGGGCGGCCCGGGCGCGGCGGCCGCGGTCGGTGCCCGGCACGCCACGCCGACCGGGCGACACGACGTGACCGGCGGGGACCGGCTAGCGTCTTGGCGTGACCCACGCTGCTCCCGTATCCCCCGTCGACCGCGCCGGCCTGCGCCAGCGGATCGACAAGGCGCTCACCGAGTTCCTCGCCGGCCAGCGCGGCTGGCTGACCGCCGTCGACGACGGCCTGGTGCCGGTCGCCGAGGCGATCGAGGCGTTCGTGCTCGGGGGCGGGAAGCGGCTGCGCCCGGCCTTCGCGTACTGGGGCTACCGGGGTGCCGGCGGGGTGGACTCCGACCAAGTGGTGAGCGCCCTCGCCGCGCTGGAGTTCGTGCAGGCCAGCGCCTTGATCCACGACGACCTGATGGACCGCTCGGACACCCGGCGCGGCGAGCCGGCGGTGCACCGGCGGTTCGCGGCCCGGCACCGGGCGGCCGGCTGGGGCGGCGACCCGGACGGCTTCGGCGATGCCGCGGCGATCCTCCTGGGCGACCTCTGCCTGGTCTGGTCGGACGAGCTGCTGCACTCGGCCGGCCTCGACCCGCGTACGGTGGCCCGGGCCCGACCGGTCTTCGACGAGATGCGCACCGAGGTGACCGTCGGGCAGTACCTCGACGTGCTGACCCAGGTCACCGGGGACACCTCGCGGGAGCGGGCCGGCAAGGTGGCCCGCTACAAGTCGGCGAAGTACACCGTCGAGCGGCCGCTGCTGCTGGGCGCCGCGCTGGCCGACGCCCCGGCCGAGGTGCACGCGGCGTACTCGGCGTACGGGCTGCCGCTGGGTGAGGCCTTCCAGCTCCGCGACGACGTGCTGGGCGTCTTCGGCGACCCGGAGCGCACCGGCAAGCCGGCCGGCGACGACCTGCGCGAGGGCAAGCGGACCTACCTGGTGGCGGCGGCCCTGGAGGCGGTCGACGAGGCCGGGCGGGAGCTGCTGCTCGGCGGGCTCGGCGACCCCGGGCTGGATGCCGAGCGGGTGGGCCGGCTGCGCGAGCTGATCACCGCGAGCGGGGCGCTGGAGCGTACCGAGCGGCGGATCGCCGCGCTGACCGAGAGCGCGCTGGCCGCGCTCGCCACCGTCGACCTGGACACCGAGGCCCGCCAGGCCCTGGTCGACCTCGCCATCGCCGCCACCCGCCGCACCGACTGATCCCGCCCCGCTGAGTCGATCATGAGGTTGACGGCACTGTCGGAGATCGACTTCGCCGCCAACCTCATGATCGACTGGAGACGCGGGGGCGGCGGGTCAGAAGCCGAGGGCCTGGGCGCGGCGTTTGACCTCGCGGGCCTGGTCGCCGGCGAGGGCGGCGGCCGGCGTGCCGGAGAGGGTGGGGTCCTCCTCGTAGAGCCAGCGCAGCGCCTCCTCGTCGTCGTACCCGGCGTCGGCGAGCAGGTTGAGCACGCCGGGTAGGTGCTTGGCCACGGTGCGGTTGGCCACCAGGTCGGCCGGCACCCGGCGCACGCCGTCGCGGCGGACCGCGATCAGCTCCCGGTCCCGGATCATCTGGTGCACCTTGCTGATCGACACGTCGAGGCGCTCGGCCACGTCCGGCAGGGTCAGCCAGCCGGCCGGGTCGGTGGGTCCGGGCAGGTCGGCGCCGGTGGCGGCCGCGTTGGCGGGTACGGAATCGGTCACCCGACCACCCTGCCACGCGCCCGGCACGCCCCGGCAGCGGCACCCCCGTCCGACGGGCGACCGGGGGCGGGCGTTGCGCGGCGACCCCGCCGGTTCGGAGCCCGGCTGTAGCATCCTGTTCAACCTTCACCCGACGGACACATAGACTCCCTGCCGATGGACACACAGGTCGCCGACACGTTGCTGGGCTCGCTGATCGACGGGCGCTACCGCATTCGCGGTCGCGTGGCCCGTGGCGGCATGGCGACCGTGTACACCGCCACCGATGAGCGCCTGGAGCGCACCGTGGCGGTCAAGATCATTCATCCGACCCAGGCGCCCGAGGCCCGGGCCCGCATGGCCGGCTTCGTGGCGCGGTTCACCGACGAGGCGAAGACCATCGCCCGGCTGACCCACCCCAACGTGGTGGCGGTCTACGACCAGGGCACCCACGCCGGCCTCCCCTACCTGGTGATGGAGTACGTCCGGGGCCGCACCCTGCGTGACGTGCTCACCGAGCGGCGCCGGCTCAACCCGGACGAGGCCCTCGCCATCGCCGAGCAGATGCTCGCCGCGATCGCCGCCGCCCACCGGGCCGGCCTGGTGCACCGCGACGTCAAGCCGGAGAACGTGCTGGTCGCCGAGGCACCCACCGGCGGCACCGCCAACCTGGTGGACAGCGTGGTCAAGGTGGCCGACTTCGGGCTGGCCCGCGCGGTCGAGGCGAGCGCCGAGGAGGAGAACGGCAACCAGCTGATGGCCACCGTGGCGTACGTCGCCCCGGAACTGGTCACCGAGGGCCGCGCCGACCCGCGCACCGACGTCTACTCGGCCGGCATCGTGCTGTTCGAGATGCTCACCGGCCGAGTGCCGTACGACGGCGACCGCCCGGTGGAGGTCGCCTGGCAGCACGTCGACCGGGACGTGCCTGCCCCGTCGACCCTGGTCCCGGGCCTGCCCAAGGTCCTCGACGACCTGGTCGGCCGGGCCACCCGGCGGGATCCGGGCGGCCGGCCCACCGACGCCGGCGCGCTGCTGGCCGAGGTGCAGGTGGCCCGGGACGATCTGGGCAACACGAACTCGCACACCGCGGTGCTGCGCCGGCTGGCCGACGAGACCGCACCGATGGCCCAGCCGACCATGGTGGTGGCGGCGGTCCAGCCGGCCCAGCGCCCCGCCTGGGCCCGGCTGCCCGAGGGCGGCGGCGCACAGCGCCCGCACCGGCGCCGGGCGGCCGACGAGGACGACGGCCTCGCTGCCCGGCTGGCCGAGCTGCGTACCCGGGTGATGGGCTCCCCCCGCGGCCGGCTGGCGGTCGCCGCGGCGGCCGTGGTGCTCGGCCTGGTGGCCGCGGTCGGCGGCTGGTGGTTCGGGGTGGGGCGGTACACGGTCGCCCCGCAGCTGGTCAGCCTGACCAAGGCCGAGGCGCAGGCGCAGGCCACCCGCGGCGGCTTCACCCTGCGCTACGCCGAGCCCCGCTACGACGAGAAGACGCCGAAGGACAGCGTGCTGGGGCAGAACCCGGCCTCCGCGGCCCGGATCCTCAAGGGCGGCACGATCACCCTGACCCTGTCGCTCGGTCCGGAGCAGCTGCCGGTGCCGGACGTGGTGGGCAAGGACTACGAGCTGGCCCAGGCCGAGCTGACCGCCGCCAAGCTGGTGGTGGCCAAGGGCTCCTCCCGGTACGACGACGAGCTGCCGGCCGGCGTCGTGCTGGCCACCAGCCCCAAGGTGGGCACGGTGGTCAAGCCGGGCACGAAGGTGACGGTCATCCTGAGCAAGGGCCGCGCCCCGGTCACCGTGCCGAACCTGGTGGGCAAGAACATCAACGAGGCCCGGGGCATCCTCGCCCAGCTCGGGCTGAAGCCGGTGGAGACGTACAAGGACTCGGACAAGCCGAGGGACGAGGTCCTCGGCCAGAGCCCGGCCGACGGTAGCGGCGTGGAGAAGGGCGCCGAGGTCAAGCTGGACATCAGCAAGGGGCCGGCGCAGGTGGTGGTCCCCCGGGTGGTCGACCTGCCCTGCCAGCAGGCCAAGCAGGTGCTGGAGAGCCAGGGCTTCCCGGCCAACATCCAGCTCAACCCCAACGGGGTGGCCCGCTTCCAGAACCCGGGCGAGAACACGCCGGTCCCGCCGGGCACCACCGTCACCGTGACGTGCCTGTGAGCGCGAGGAGTGAGCCGGGTTTGCGAGCCCCGCAGTCGCGAACGAAAGATGGCCCTGTGAGCGCGAGGAGCGAGCCGGTGAGCGGGCGGCGGCGGGTCGGCTCGCACACCCCCACCTCGGGCGGCCTGGCGAAGGCGGCGCTGCCGTACGTCGACGCGACCGCCTCCGAGGTGGTGCAGGTCTACGTCTCCAACTCGCGGGGCTGGGCCCTGCCGGCGGGCGATCCGGCGCAGGACGTCCTGTTCCGGGACGGCTGCGGTGAGCGGGAACTGCCGGTCTTCATCCACGCCTCGCTGCTGGTCAACCTCGGCTCACCCACCCCGGCCACGGTCGAGCGGTCGGCGCAGACCCTGGCGCACGCGCTGCGCCGGGGCCGGGCGATCGGCGCCGAAGGGGTGGTCTTCCACGCGGGCAGCGCGGTGGATGCGGGTCACGCCGAGACGGCGATGCGGCAGGTACGCGAGGCCCTGCTGCCGCTGCTGGACGAGATGGCGGCCGTCGGCGGGCCGATGCTGCTGGTCGAGCCGAGCGCCGGGGGCGGCCGCTCGCTCGCCTCGCGGGTGGAGCACCTGGGCCCCTACCTGGACGCGGTCGAGCGGCACCCGATGATGGGCGTCTGCTTCGACACCTGCCACGCCTGGGCCGCCGGGCACGATCTGGCCGCCGAGGGCGGGATGACGGCGACGCTGGACATCCTGGTCGCGACGGTCGGGGCGGACCGGTTAAAGCTGGTGCACGCGAACGACTCGAAGGACCTGTGTGGCTCGACCCGGGACCGGCACGAGAACATCGGCAAGGGCACCATCGGTGAGTCCGCGTTCGCCGAGCTGATGTGCCACCCCGCCACGGCGGGCGTCCCGGTCCTGGTGGAAACCCCCTCGGAGAAGCACGTCGGCCACGCTGCCGACATCGCTGCCCTCAAGCGTCTCCACTCCTGAGCCCTCGCGCCCTCCTTCCCACTCCCCGCCCATTCCGCCGGCGGATCACGCTCTTTCACGGAAAGAGTGGCTATTCCGCGCGGAATAGCCACTCTTTCCGTGAAACAGGCCGGTCATGGCCGCGGGCCGGGCGGGTCAGGCGCGGAGGATACGGGTGAGGGCCTGGGCGGCGCGGTCGACGGCGGCGTCGGTGACGTCCAGGTGGGTGACCAGGCGGGCGGTGCGCGGGCCGAGCACCGAGATCAGCACGCCCTCCGCCCGGGCGGCGGCCGCGAGGGCCTTGGCGTCGAGCGGGTGCTTGGTGAGGTCGAGCGGGACGATGTTGGTCCGCACCGGCGACGCGAGCACCCCGAACGGGGCGACCGCCTCGGCCAGCCGGGCCGCCTTGGCGTGGTCCTCGGCGAGCCGCTCGACGTGGTGGGCGAGGGCGTACCGGCCGGCGGCCGCGAGGATGCCGACCTGCCGCATGCCGCCGCCCATCCGCTTGCGGACGAACCGGGCCCGGGCGATCTTCTCCGCGCTGCCGAGGACGAGCGAGCCGACCGGCGCGCCGAGCCCCTTGGAGAGGCAGACCGACAGGGTGTCGAAGAGCGCGCCGTACTCGGCCAGCGGCACGCCGTCGGCGATGTGCGCGTGCCAGATCCGGGCGCCGTCGCAGTGCAGCGCCAGGTCGTGGTCGTCGGCGATCCGGCGCAGCTCACGCAGGGTGGCGAGGGGGATCACCCCGCCGCCGCCCCGGTTGTGGGTCTGCTCGACGGCGATCGCCCGGGTGGGCACCGCGAAGTAGCCGTCGGGCCGGATCATCCCGGCCACCACGTCCGGGTCGAGCTCCGCGCCGACCGCCGGCCAGGTCCGCGACGAGATTCCGCCGTACGCGGCCGCCGCGCCGATCTCGTACGTGACGACGTGCGCGTCGGCGTCGCAGAGCAGCTCGTCCCCGGGCGACACCAGCAGCTGGAGGGCGATCTGGTTGGCCATCGAGCCGCTCGGGGCGAACAGCGCCGCCTCGTGCCCGAAGAGCGCGGCGACCTCGGCCTCCAGCGCGGCGACGGTGGGGTCCTCGCCGTACACGTCGTCGCCGACCTCGGCGGCGGCCATGGCCTCCCGCATCCCGGCGGTCGGCCGGGTCACGGTGTCCGAACGAAGATCAACAAACTCAGCCACGCAGCATCTCCGCCACCAGGAAGGCCAGCTCCAGCGACTGCTGAGTGTTCAGTCGCGGGTCGCAGGCGGTTTCGTATCGGTCGGGCAGGTCGAGGTCCTCGATGCCCTGGGCGCCGCCGAGGCACTCGGTGACGTCCTCGCCGGTCAGCTCGACGTGCAGGCCGCCCGGGTGGGTCTCCAGGCCGCGGTGCACCTCGAAGTAGCCGAGCACCTCGTCGACGATCCGGTCGAAATGCCGGGTCTTGTAGCCGTTTGAGGACTCGTGGGTGTTGCCGTGCATCGGGTCGCACTGCCAGACCACCTTGGCGCCGGCCGCGGTGACCTTGGCGACGATCGGGGGCAGGGCGTCCCGGACCCGGTGGTTGCCCATCCGGCTGATCAGGGTGAGCCGGCCGGGGATGTTGTCCGGGTTGAGCTTCTCGCACAGCTCGATGGCCTCGTCCGGGGTGGTGGTCGGGCCGAGCTTCACGCCGATCGGGTTGGCGATCCGGGAGATGAAGTCGAGGTGCGCGCCGTCGATCTGCCGGGTCCGCTCCCCGATCCAGAGGAAGTGCCCGGAGAGGCCGTACGCCCGGTGGTCGGAGATCCGGGTGAGCGCCCGGTCGTACTCCAGGGCGAGGGCCTCGTGGGAGCAGTACAGGGTGACCGTGCGCAGCGCCTCGTCGTCGGTCATCCCGCAGGCTCGGATGAAGGCGATGGCCCGGTCGATCTCCCGGGCGATCGCCTCGTAGCGCTCGCCGGCCGGCGACTGCCTGACGAAGTCCTTGTTCCAGTCGTGCACCGCGTGCAGGTCGGCCAGACCGCCGGCCAGGTAGGCCCGGAGCATGTTCATCGCGGCGGCCGAGTTGGCGTACGCCCGGATCATGCGCTGCGGGTCGGCGACCCGCGCCTCCGGCGTGGCCTCCAACGAGTTGATCATGTCGCCGCGGTAGGCCGGCAGGCCGCGGGCGTCGGTCGGCAGCGACCGGGGCTTGGTGTACTGGCCGGCCACCCGGGCCACCTTCACCACCGGCAGGGACGCGCCGTAGGTCAGCACGATCGCCATCTGGAGCAGGGTGCGGGCGTTGGCCAGCAGGTGGCTCTCGGTGTTGTCGGCGAAGGTCTCCGCGCAGTCGCCGCCCTGGAGCAGGAACGCCTTGCCCTCGCAGACCAGGGCGAGCCGCTGCCGGAGCTGGTCGACCTCGTACGGCGCGACCACCGAGGGCACCGTGTCGAGCACCTTGCAGACCTCGGCGACCGTGACCGGGTCCGGCCAGGGCGGGGTCTGCGCGCGGGGAAGGTCCCGCCAGCGGTCCAGACCGAGGGCCGCGTCCTCGGCGGAGTCGACGGTCGGACGACTGGTCTGCAGGCTCGGGCTGCCCACCGCGGGGTGACTCAACTGATGCCACTCATGGCGCATGACAGAAAGCCTACGGCGACCGCCGGGGCGGCCCGCCGCCGAGGGGGACGGTTCCGGCTACTGGGAGACCAGCGCCACACCTCCGTGGAGCGCAGGTCAACCCGGGTGCCGGGTCACGGGGTGGTGGTCGGCTCCGGGGTGTTGCCGCCCGGCGCCTCGCCGGAGATGCACCAGTCGGCGCCACCGCGGGTGACGGTGAACAGCAGCGACCGGGTGGCCTTGCGGGAGCCGACGACGACGGTGATAGAGGTGCTGACCTCCTCGCCGTGCGGGCCGGACCGGACATCGGTGATGGTGGCCTGCGGCACGGTGAAGTGGTCGGCGAAGTCGCCGTTCGGGCCGGTGGCGGCGGCGTCGAAGCTGGCCTGCATGGGCGCGCAGAGCTGGCTGCGCCCCGCGTCGACGTCCTTGCCGGCGATCGCGTCGAGGTAGGCCTGCACCCGCTCCCGGCTCTTGGCGGCCGCCTCCTCCGCCGGCGCCCGCTGCGCCTCGGTGGCGGCGGCGCCGCCGGCGTCGTCCTTGGCGCCGAAGCCGCAGCCGGTCAGGGCGATCGGCAGGAGCGCGAGCAGGGCGACACCGGTCACCGCTCCCCGGTGCGTCTGGCCCATCGATCCCTCCCATCGGCGCGGCATCGAGACGTGCCGAACGGCGAGTGTGCCACATCGACGCGGTCGCGTGCCCACCCATCCTCGCCTCGACCGCCCCGCGCGGCCAGGCCGGCACGCGGTCACCCGGGCGGAAGGCCGGTCGCGGGTGGGACGCGGGCGGGGAGGGGCTGGTGCGGCCCCTCCCCGCCGGGTGGGTGGTGCGTCGGCGCTCGGTCAGCCGAGACCGCCCTTGATGGCGCCGATCAGCTCGCCGTTGCTGGTGTCACCGGAGAGCTCCCAGAAGAACGCGCCACCGAGACCCTGGTTCTTCGCGTACGTCATCTTGCCGCCGATGGTGGACGGGGTGTCGTAGCTCCACCAGTTCGCGCCGCACTTGGCGTAGGCCGTGCCGCCGACGGTGCCGGTGGCCGGGCAACTGTTCTTGAGCACCTTGTAGTCCTCGATGCCCTGCTCGTACGTGCCGGGCGCCGGGCCGGTGGCGGTGCCGCCGGGCGCGGTCTGGGTCACCCCGGTCCAGCCCCGGCCGTAGAAGCCGATGCCGAGCAGTAGCTTGTCGGCGGGGACCCCCTTGGACTTGAGCTTCTGGATCGCCGCGTCCGCCCAGAAGCCCTGCTGCGGAATCCCGGGGTACGAGTAGAGCGGCGAGTGCGGGGCGGTGGGGCCCTGGGCGTTGAAGGCGCCGAAGTAGTCGTACGTCATCGGCATCAGCCAGTTGAGGTTCGGCGCGGCGCCGGCGTAGTCGGTCGCGTCGATCTTGCCGCCGTTGCTGCCGTCGGCGGTGATCGCCGCGGTGACCAGGAAGCTGGCGCCGAACTTGCTCCGCAGGGCGCTGATCACGTTCTTGAAGGCGTTCGGGCCGCTGCCGTCGCACTGGAGACCGCAGGCGTTCGGGTACTCCCAGTCGATGTCGATGCCGTCGAAGACGTCGGCCCAGCGGGGGTCCTTGACCAGGGCGTAGCAGGAGTCGGCGAACGCGGCCGGGTTCTGCGCGGCCTGGGTGAAGCCGGCCGACCAGGTCCAGCCGCCGAAGGACCAGAGCACCTTGAGGTTGGGGTACATCCTCTTCAGCTTGCGGAGCTGGTTGAAGCTGCCGCGCAGCGGCTGGTCCCAGGTGTCGGCGACGCCGTCCACGCTGTCCGCCGCGGGGTACGCCTTGTCGTAGTCGGCGTAGCTGTCCCCGAGGCTGCACCGGCCGCCGCTGGTGTTGCCGAAGGCGTACAGGATGCGGGTGAGCTTGGCCGCGGACCCGCTGGTGTGGATGTTCTTCACGTGGTAATTGCGGGCGTAGACGCCCCACTCGGCGAAGTAGCCGACCACCTTCTTGCCACCGCTCGGCGGGGGCGTGGTGGGCGGGGTGGTCGTCGGCGGCGTCGTGGTGGGCGGGGTCGTGGTCGGCGGAGTGGTGGTGGGCGGCGTCGTCGTCGGCGGCGGGGTGCCCCCGCCCGAGCAGGAACCGCCGTTGACGGTGCAGTTCAGCGGCGCCTGGTAGGACCCGGTGCCGTTGTAGCCCCAGCTGAAGCTGGCTCCGGGGGCGAGCGGCCCCGCCCAGCTCTTCTTGACCGCGACGTAGTGGTTGCCGCTGCTGGTGACGTCGGCGTCCCAGAAGGTGCTGATGGTGGTGCCGGCCGGCAGGTCGAACTCGATGCGCCAGGTGTCCACACTGGCGCTGGTGCCGTTGGTGACGGTCACCTTCCCCTCGTGGCCGGTCCCCCAGTCCTGCACCTTGGTGAAGGTGGCGGTCACGCTGCCGGCCGCGGCGGCGGTCGCCAGCGGCATCGCCGCGGCCACCAGCGCGACCACGGCGCCGGTGGCCCACAGGGCCCGGCGGAGCGATCTCTTCATAGGGCGCCTCCCAAACAGTTAGGAAACTTTCCTTATTGAATGCAGAGACGCTACTCACGTCGTCATCACTTAGTCAAGATGTAGATGTATCGATCTATTGGGCCCGCGCCGGCTCGCGCCGACGGGCGCGTAGCCTCGGCCCATGAGCGTTTTCGACGTACCGATCGACGCCCTCGGCGGCGGCCCGGCCGACCTCGCGCGTTACCGGGGCCGCGCCCTGCTGGTGGTCAACGTGGCCTCGAAGTGCGGGCTCACCCCGCAGTACGCCGGCCTTCAGTCCCTCGCCGACGAGTACGCCGACCGGGGCCTGACCGTGCTCGGCGTGCCGTGCAACCAGTTCGCCGGCCAGGAGCCGGGCACGTCCGCCGAAATCGAGGAGTTCTGCCAGGTCAACTACGGCGTGACCTTCCCGCTCACCGAGAAGGTCGACGTCAACGGCCCCGACCGGCACCCGCTCTACGCCGAGCTGGTGTCCACCCCGGACGCCGAGGGGCACACCGGCGACATCCGGTGGAACTTCGAGAAGTTCCTGGTCGCACCGGACGGCACGGTCGCCGCCCGGTTCGCCCCGCAGGTGACCCCGGACTCCCCCGAGCTGCGCGCCGCGATCGAGAAGGTGCTGCCGCTCGGCTGACGCCAACCGGCGGGATGTGTAGAGAACCTTCCTTGACCGCGCATCGAGCTGTAGCTAAGTTTCAATGGCTCGGACTGGGAGGTCTCTATGAAGCGCAGAAGGTTCCTGACCAGCGCCGGTGCGGTCGCGGCGGGCGCGGTCGCCGCGGCGGCCCCGGGCACGGCGGGGCATGCGGTGCCCGGCATCCGTCGCGTGGCGACCGGCCTGGACGTGCTGGTCGATTCCGGATTCGCCGCACTCGCCGGTCAACGGGTGGGGGTGGTGTCCAATCCCACCGGTGTCGATTCGGCGTACCGCCACCTCGTCGACCTGATGCACGGCTCCGGCAGCGTCCAGGTCGTCGCGGCGTTCGGCCCCGAGCACGGATTCCGCGGCTCCGCCCAGGCCGGCGGCAGCGAGGGCACCGGGACGGACGCCCGCACCGGCATCACCGTCTACGACGCCTACGGCGCCAGCCAGGCCAAGTGGGAGAGCCTGTTCACGCAGGCCGACGTGGACACGGTCGTCTTCGACATCCAGGACGTCGGCGCCCGCTTCTACACCTACATCTGGACGATGTACACCTCGATGGTCGCGGCGGCCCGGGTCGGCAAGCGGTACGTCGTCCTCGACCGGCCCAACCCGGTCGGCGGACGGGCGTACGGACCGATGATGACGCCCGCCTACACGTCCGGGGTGGGGCTGAAGGAGATCGTCCAGCAGCACGGCATGACCGTCGGCGAGCTGGCCCGGCTCTTCAACGCGGAGTTCCTGCCCGCCGACGCCGGGCGGTCGGTCGAGCTGGACGTGGTGCAGTGCCGGAACTGGAAGCGTGAGCTGCTCGCCGCCGACACCGACCTGCCCTGGGTGATGCCCAGCCCCAACATGCCCACTCCCGACACCGCGCTGGTCTACCCCGGCACCTGCCTCTTCGAGGGCGTCGCCTCGATCACCGAAGGGCGGGGCACCTGTCGGCCGTTCGAGCTGATCGGCGGACTCGCCGGCGATTTCGACTACCACTGGGGGGACCGGCTCAACGCCCGGAACCTGCCGGGTGTCGAGTTCCGCGAGGCGTACTTCACCCCGACGTCGGCGGGCCAGAAGCCGGCACTGCTGAACAAGCTCTGCGCCGGTGTCGAGGTGAAGGTCGTCGACCGGGCCGCCTACGACCCCATCCGTACCGTGGTGGCGATGCTGGTGGAGGCACGCCGGTACCCGGCGTTCGCCTGGCGGGTGGACTCGTGGGACACCGCCCGGCCGTACTGGGTGGACAAGCTGACCGGATCGCCCCGGCTGCGCACGATGATCGACGCGGGAGCCGAGGTGGACGACGTGGTCGGCGCCTGGGCCGACGAGCTGGCGGCCTTCGAGCGGCGGCGGCGCCCCTACCTGCTCTACTGACCGCGGCCCTCCGCTCCGCCCGCCAGGCGGACGGAGCGGGGACCTGCCCCGGTCAGCCCGCGGCGGAGCGGAAGACCGGGTAGTAGCCGCCGGACTGCCCGGCGGCGGTCGGGTGGTACGAGATGGTGAGGTTGAGGTAGTTCAACGCGTGCAGCCACTTTTCCCCGTAGCTGCAGAGCTGGTGCCCGACGAAGATCGACCGGACGTCGGCGAACGTGAAGCCGGCCGAGGTGGCCGCCGTCCGGGTGATGTCGTCGACCAGGTTGATACCTTCGTTGATCTTCGCGCGGGAGGTCGCGCTGAGCCCGACGCAGATCGTGCCGAGCTGGTAGAAGACCGGGTAGCCGACGACCACCACCCGGGCCGACGGCGACCGGCTCTTGATGCCGTTGTAGACGTTGGCCAGCTTGCCCGGCAGCTCGGTGCGGGCCTTGTCCTCGGCGGCCTGCACGGCGGCCACGCACTGCGTCTCACCCTGGAGCACGCAGGTGGTCATGATGGTGGAGAAGCCGACGTCGTTGCCGCCGACCGTCACGCTGACCAGGGTGGTGGTCGAGGAGAGCGCGGAGAGCTGGCTGTTGATGACGCTGGCGGTGGTCGCGCCGGAGCAGGCCACCGAGCGGTACGAGGCCGGTTGGATGTTGGTGTTGTAGAGCGCGGGGTACGCGTTGGTGCTGCGCAGACAGGACCCGCTCTCGGAGGTGTAGCTGTCGGCGCCGACGCCCGAGGCGTACGAGTCGCCGAGCGCGACGTACCGGTCGGTGGCGGCGGCCTGGGCGGGGGTGGCCAGCGTCCACGTGACGCCGAGGGACGAGGCCAGCATCAGGGCGAGGGTGACAAGACGGGATCTCCGCACGGCGCACTCCTGGGGGTGGGAAGTGGTGGTGGGAGATAGATATCAATAGATCAGATGGCGACGGAAGATCAACGATTCGCGGCCGGCGCCGATAGACCCTTATAGATACATATCATTGCGATGCGGTGACGCCACCGTGAAGATCTCCGCGGCAGCCCGTCCGCCCCGATCGATCGGCGACGGCCAGTCGAATAACCGACCTGCATGGTCGGGAATACCGGCGACCACCGGCCGGTTGGCACCGGACATGACGACTGTGGGACTGATCGGCAGCGGCAACATCGGCGGCACACTGGCCCGGCTGGCGGTGGCCGCCGGCCACGACGTGGTACTCAGCAACTCACGCGGTCCGGAGACGCTCAAGGAGCTGGTCGACGAACTCGGCCCGCGGGCCCGCGCCGCCACCGTCGCCGACGCGGCGGCGGCCGGTGACCTGGTGGTGGTCACCATCCCGTTGCGCGCCTACCGCGACGTGCCGGCCGGACCGCTCGCCACGAAGGTGGTCATCGACACCAACAACTACTACCCGGAGCGGGACGGCCGCTTCCCGGAGCTCGACGACGAGTCGACCACCACCAGCGAACTGGTCCAGCGGCACCTGCCGGAATCGCGGGTGGTCAAGGGCTTCAACAACATCTACTTCAAGCACCTGCTCGCCCTGGCCCGGCCGGCCGGCGCGGCGGACCGCTCCGCCCTGCCGATCGCGGGCGACGACGCGGACGCCAAGCGCATCGTCACCACGTTCCTCGACTCGCTCGGCTACGACGCGGTCGACGTCGGTCCGCTCGCCGAGGGGTGGCGGTTCCAGCGCGACACCACCGCGTACGCCGCGCTCTACTCGGCCGACCCGGCCGACTGGGAGCGGCCGGCCCCGGTGGACGCGGAGAAGCTGCGCGCCGCCCTGTCCGCCGCCCGCCGCTACGCCGACAGCTGACGATTCCGGTACGCCGGGGAGGTGGCCCGCGCGGTCGCCTCCCCGGCGGTCAGACCTCTTCGGTGTGAACTCTCGGCAAGCGGGTCGGACCGGGCTTGATGCGAGGTCAAACGGCCTGCTGAGGCGCTTTTCGGCTCGGTTCGGCTGGCACGGTTGCTGTACTTCGTTGCTGTACTGCTGGCATGGCCTGGTCGGCCGCCCTGGTCCAGCCGAGGAAGCGGCGGTGCAACACGCCGGCGGGCGTCCAGGGCATGTCCGCGGTGGCCTGGACGAGGTAGGAGCCGAGGTAGAGGGCCAGCGACACCGGCGCATCGGCGTACTCGGCACGCAGCTCCCGCTTCCGCGTCGGGCAGGGCCAGGGCAGGTCGCAGCCTCCGCAGCTCCAGATCGGCATCACCGGGCCGTGGGCGGTCACCGCACACCCTCCAGGAACCGGGCGGTGATCGTCCGGGCCTGCCGGCTGGTCGCCCAATCCACCTGCCAGCACGGGTACGGCGCCAGCCGCGACCACCAGGCGCGGCAGCCGGCGCACATGCCATCGAGCCCACGGACGTGAACCGCGAGGATGGCCCGCTCCTGCCCGTCGTTCACTGCTCCCCCTCCCCCGGCCAGTGGCCACGATTGATCGGAATCCGATGCCGGGCGCGACACGGCAACTCGGCTCCGCACCGGCAGACCCGCCGCCACCGCCGCCAGCACCAGACCGGCCGATGCCGCCGCGCAAGGGTCATCGCGACCGCCAGGACGTACTCGTCGTACGAGACTCGCCGTCGATTGCCGTCAACTCCCTCATCGGGGGTTGATGGCTGAAGCTGGCCAGCGTTCCGGCGGGCGCGGCCAGCATCTGCGGTCCAACCAGCTGCGTCTCTCCGTCTGGTCACCACGCCTCCCGCCGACGCCTTGGGCGGAGCCGTGGGCACCCGGCCATTCTGTTCTGAGACGGAGCGCCCACGGCAGGACACCCGGCCGCCAAGCTGGGTAGCCCCACAAGCAACTTAGGACGCAATGTGCGCAGGGTCAACAGCTATGACACATAGCGTTGTTAGCCGGGCCTGCGGTGTGATCTGCTTGCACCAGCCGCCAAGCTGGGAGCACCACCGATGTCTGAAGCCGCATACCTACAGGTCGCCAGGGATATCCGCGAGCAGATCAGCTCCGGCCAGTTGAAGCCGGGCGACAAGCTGCCGTCCTTCGCTGCCCTGTGCGAGCACTACGAGGTCAGCAACACTGTCATCCGCGCCTCCATGCTCCTACTCAAAGCCGAAGGGCTGATCGACGGCCGGCAAGGCAAGGGCGTGTACGTCGCGAATCCACTCCCCCGGTAGAACCAGAGTTCCGATCTAGTCGACCAACCGACCGTCCGCTCGCTGCCGCCGCCTCACGGGGTCGACCTGGACCAGGTGAAGGAGTTGAGCGGGTGCTCGTCGAAATCGATGGCCGCGAGGTACGGACTGAAGGCGACCTTCATCGGCTCCTAGACCGCGCTCTCGACTTCGGGCCCTACTACGGTTCGAACCTGGATGCCCTGTGGGACCGGCTGAGCAGGGATGTTGCCCGCCCGGTCAGGGTGGTCTGGACGCACTGGCGGGTCAGCAAGAGGAACCTTGGAGCTCAGAAGTTCGAGAAGATCTACAACCTCCTGCGCGCCGTCGAAGCCGAGGACCAGGAGTTAGGCCACGACGAGCGGTTTGAGTTCGAGCTGCGGTGAACGCTTCGGTGTGAACGCGGGTGCGGGGCACCGACGGCTGTCGCCGGCTGCCAGAGACCATCAAACCGTGCACGTTGATCGGGCTCCAACCACGTTCGGTGTTAGCGGTTGCCGTCGCGTTCGCTGCGTCTCTGCTGCTCCCGCGCGCTCATGCCACCCCCCACGAGCACTGCGGCGAGGTCGCTACGCTTCTCCGGTGACCAATGGAGCCGGCGTCGCGTTGGGTGTCGAGGCCGCTCGCCGGTTAGCACAGCTGGACCTGGTGGACATCCAACCGGGGCTCACCGACCCCGAGTTCGTCAGCATCGAACGACGGTTCGGCTTCGAGTTCGCCGACGACCATCGCGCCTTCCTCGCGGCCGCGCTGCCAGCCCGGACACGTGGCTACGATGACCACCCCGACAAGGCAAGTTGGGGCTGGCCGAACTGGCGCCAGCTCGACTCCACCACCCTGCAACAGCAAGTTGACTGGCCGCTCGCAACCGCGCTCGACGACATCCCGCACGGCGAGTGGCCACCCGGGTGGGGCAGGCGCCCTCACGGCCTTGTCCGGCGCATAGCCAAGGCGAAGCGCCTTCTCGCCAGCGTTCCCCGGATGGTTCCCGTGTACGCCCACCGCTACCTACCGGCCGGCCGCGGCTCATTCGGGCATCCCGTGCTGTCCATCCACAGACTGACCGACACCATCGTGTATGGCCATGACCTCGCCCAGTACATCGACCAGGAGTTCCGGGAGCCCAAGGTGACCGTGGCCTTCTGGCGTGACTACGTGTGAAAGCGAAGACCGACGCCCGGCCGCTTGACCCCCAGGCAACCAACGCCGGACGCTGACCTGCGGCTCCGAAGCCGCTGAGCTGCCAGGACGATCCCCCAGTGTCCGCGACAGTCCGCTGGCGTCCGCCCCGATCGTCAACCAAATAGTCACCCAGCTGCCGTGGAGAGACCTCAACATCGGGCACGCAACGGGCGCGGACCCGGTTATCGGGCACTCGCCTCATGGGCCGGCCGCCGGTGGCCGGGTCGTCACCTTTGGTCGAGGCCGCCGCCCACCTGATCGAGCATCCTCGAAACCGAGTCCCCGCTGTGCATAACACGATAATTTCCCGATATGGGCATCACCGGGGGGATCGTGCTTCTTTCTGATCGTCGTGATTGTGGCGTTCATCGCGTTTTGGGTAGTGCGTTACGGGCGCGGCCCGAAGCAAGCGACGCCGGCAAACGAGGTGGGCGACGAGTTACCACCGCCACCACCGGACGATCCAAAGCCGCCGCAGCACCCGCGCGGCCGTCGCTGACGCGGCGACCGACCGGTCCTGGCGCACCAGGTCAGGAAGACGCGCAGGTCGGAGTCGGTGTGCAGCCAACGAAGCGGGCGGCTGTCGGGCGCGGTCACAGCAGGTCCGGGTTGAAGTGCTGGGAGTGGGAGTAGAACAGGTGGTAGCAGTGGTGGAAGCTCCTCCTCGTCGGCCGGCGGTTTCCTTCCGGCTTATCTGCTCGGGCCTTGCCTCTCTCGCCCCTTCACGTCCTGGTCCTCATCAACCACAGACGCTCGTTTCCTGGTGTCGGCGTACGGATCAACGTGCACAGCCAGGTACGGCTGAACGTGCACGGCGTCGTGCAGATGGCGGAGGCACGTCCGAGCCTTCAACCGCCCGCGAGCCGGCCAGCGGATTCAGCGAGACCCACAGGAACGGGCGGGCGGCCATCGTGACGTTCCGTTACCAGCGAGCCGGCATCGACCGTGTGGCGCATCCGCTTCTGGCCGAGAAGAGTGCGTCTACAGTCGGTACCTGGTCGATGATCGGAGTGCCGGTTCGCATGACAGACCGACTGGCGGCAGTAGCCGAACTCTGGGAGGCGCACACGCAGGCCCCGTCTCCTGGCCGACTGAGAAGTGTTGACGTGGCCGGCGTCAGCATGGTGCTGCTCGATTCCAATGTGGCCGGCTGCGTCAGTACCTGGCTGCATCGAGGCGGAAACATCGATGACGGGCGGTGGGACATCCTTGCGGCATGCGAGCAGGAACTCCTCCGTGTCATCCCGGAGTTGGACGACGATGAGGCCGCGTACTACCAGCGACTGTTGGACATGACGGTATTGGTCCTCAAAGCGCCGGACGACTCATCGCCCAACTGAGCGGTGTTCACTCACTTGCCGCAGACGGCGCCTTGCGGAGCGTGACCGCCGGCGCCCCGAGGGACGTCCGGACGTGCCGAGAAGCGTGCATCCCACCTCAAGGCGTTGCCACCGTTCCGTTCCGGTACCCCTGAGCGTCACTCTTCAGCGTTCAGCGACGGACGGGCCGACTGTGCCGAGCGGTATGCGCGTGCGACCGTGGACGAAGTGGCGGCCAGTTGCGGACGGGACGGCAACCAGACGGTCTGAATGCCGAGTTGCTCGTTCATCGCAGCGAGCTGGTACTCGTGACGAAGGTCCGCGGCAGTACGTAGGCCGCGGACGATGACTGTGGCGCCGCGGCGCAGGCAGTAGGCGGTGGTCAGGCCGGTCCAGGTGTCCACCTCGACATTGCCCCAGGCTGCCGGCATGGCGTCGCGCACGCGTACGGCCCTGGCCGTGGCCTCGGCAGTTGGTCGCTTGTCGGCGTTCACCGCCAGCAACACGATGATCCGGTCGAACACCACCCGGGCACGGGCCACCAGGTCGCGGTGCCCCGGGGTAAACGGATCGAACGTACCGGGATAGACCGCCAACGAACCGTGTACCGGCACCACTCCACGATCCGACGTAGCCGTCACCGCGACTCCAACCACATACGCTAGGCCACCGATCGACGGCGGTCAGATCGGGCGACGGCCGGCGAAGCCGCACTCCGCGCGGTGGTACCAGCGCACGTCGTCGTCCCCCTCCAGCCAGCACCAGAGCACCGCGCGGCCGTCCCGCTCGCCGGGGAAGTCCAGCAGCACCGGGGCGATCCCCTTGACCTGGATGTCGTGCTGGTGGAGGTCCTCCAGCACCGCGTGCAGCCGCGCCTCGAGGGCCTTCACCTCGGCCCGGCCGCCGAGCGCGCTGACGCCGTGGTCGGCCAGGTCGGCCCGGAGCTCGGCCAGGTCGGCCCGGAGCCGGATCAGCTCGTCGACGCGCGGGCGCAGGGTGGCGACCAGGTGTCGCGCCTGGGCGAGGGTGAACACCGCGCCAGTATGCGGCACGCGGGGGAACGTGGCAGCCGGCCCGTCGACGGACCGCCTCAGTCGGCCTGGGCGGCCAGCTCGCGGGCCCGGTCCCGGGCGGCCTCCAGCGCCGCCAGCAGGGCCGCACGTACGCCGTGGTTCTCCAGCTCGCGGATGGCGGAGATGGTGGTGCCGGCCGGCGAGGTGACCGCCTCGCGGAGCTTGACCGGGTGCTCGCCGGAGTCGCGCAGCATCACCGCGGAGCCGATTGCGGTCTGCACGATCAGCTCGTGGGCCACCTGCCGGGGCAGGCCGAGCAGGATGCCCGCGTCGATCATGGCCTCGACCAGCAGGTAGAAGTAGGCCGGACCGGAGCCGGAGAGGGCGGTCACCGCGTCCTGCTGGGACTCGGGCACCCGGACGGTGGCGCCCAGCGGTTTGAACATCTCCTCGGCCAGGGCCAGGTGCGCGCCGGTGGCGTGCGCGCCGGCGGAGATCGCGCTCATCGCCTCGTCGACCAGCGCCGGGGTGTTGGTCATCACCCGGACCACCGGGGTGCCCTCGGGCAGCCGACGGTTGAAGAAGCTGGTGGGCAGGCCGGCGCAGAGCGAGATGACCAGCTTGTCGGCCGGCACCTTGGGGCCGATCTCGTCCAGCAGCGCGGCCGCGTCCTGCGGCTTGACCGAGATGGCGAGCACCTCCGCCTCGTCCACCGCGACCAGGTTGTCCACCACCCGTACGCCGTACCGGGCGGTCAGCTCCTCGGCGCGGCTGCGCCGCCGGGCGGTGGCGAGCAGCCGCTCCACCGGCCAGCCCGAGCGGAGCAGCCCGGAGAGCATCAGCTCGCCGATCTTGCCCGCGCCGATCACCGCGACCGTGTGCACCTCGGGTGCCATGACGCCGTACCCCTCTCGCCTCGCGGCGGGGCGCGGCGGACCCACCCGGGCCCGCCGCGCCACCGGCCGTCGATCAGCTGCCGAAGAAGACCTCGGCCTCGGCGTACCGCTCCAGCGGCACGGTCTTCAGCTCCCGGGTGGCCTCGGCGAGCGGCACCCGGACGATGTCCGTGCTCTGCATCGCGACCATCTTGCCCCAGTCGCCCTCGTGCGCCGCGTCGATCGCGTGCAGGCCGAGCCGGGTGGCGAGCACCCGGTCGAAGGCGGTCGGGGTGCCGCCGCGCTGGATGTGGCCGAGCACCACGGTGCGGGCCTCCTTGCCGGTCTTCGCCTCCAGCTGCTCGGCGAGCCACTGGCCGATGCCGCCGAGGCGCACGTGGCCGAACGCGTCGAGCTCCTGGTTGTGCAGGACCATCTGGCCCTCGAGCGGCTGGGCGCCCTCGGCGACCACGACGATGGGGGCGTACTGGTGCTGGAAGCGCTTCTCGACGTAGCCGGCGACCTGGTCGACGTCGAAGTGCCGCTCGGGCAGCAGGATCACGTTGGCGCCACCGGCCAGGCCGGCGTGCAGGGCGATCCAGCCGGCGTGCCGGCCCATCACCTCGACGACCAGGGTGCGGTGGTGGCTCTCCGCGGTGGTGTGCAGCCGGTCGATCGCCTCCATGGCGATGTTGACCGCGGTGTCGAAGCCGAAGGTGTAGTCGGTGGCGCCCAGGTCGTTGTCGATGGTCTTCGGCACGCCGATGACGTGGACGCCCAGCTCGTGCAGCTTGGTGGCGACGCCGAGGGTGTCCTCGCCGCCGATCGCGATCAGCGCGTCCACGCCCTGCGCGGCCAGGTTGTCCTTGATCCGCTCGACGCCGTTCTCGATCTTGAACGGGTTGGTCCGGGACGAGCCGAGGATGGTGCCGCCGCGCGGCAGGATGCCGCGGACCTCCGCGATCCCCAGCGGCTTGGACAGGCCCTCCAGCGGGCCCTTCCAGCCGTCCTGGAAGCCGACGAACTCGTGACCGTAAGTGGCGACGCCCTTGCGGACCACCGCCCGAATCACCGCGTTGAGACCTGGGCAGTCGCCGCCGCCGGTGAGCACGCCGATACGCATGATCTGCTCATCCTCCTGGAGCATCAGGTGAAGCCCGGATAAGCCCCAGGATATGTGTCAGATCAGACCATCGGCGCCGTTGCCGGCCCGGGGCGGGCCGTCAGTGCGCACTGTAGTCGGCAGAGGTGTCCGCCGACACCGCGCCCCGGCCTCTCCCGACCGCCGGACCGGCTACCCGTCAGTAGCTGACCTGGCGGTTCTCCCCCGCTTCCCAGTACTCGGCCGAGCCGGCGTGCACCTTGATCAGAGTAAGCCCCGGGCTGTCCGGCCCGTCCGGGAACCAGGTCGTCAGCCGCGGGTGCCACAGCCGCTCGGCCCGCTCCCGGTCCCACCCCTCCTGCGCGGTGCCGGCCATCGACACCCAGGCGTGCTGGCGCTGACCGGAGAAGCCGACGTTGATCTGCGGGTTCACCCGGATCTGCCGGATCTTGGCGGAGTCCGCCCAGGTGAAGAACCAGAGGTCGCCGTCGAAATCCGCCGCCACGAGCGCCATCGGCCGGGTGACCAGGCGCCCGTCCACGGCGGTGGTGGTCAGCAAGCAGATGGACGCGTCCCGGATCAGTTCGGTGACCCGGCGGCGGGCCTCCTGGACGGTGGTGGGCTCGTGGCGCATGGGGGGACTCCTCGGCTCGGCTCCGATGCCCCCACCCGTGCCCGGGACAGAACCGGCAAAACCTACCGGGGCTCACCGACCGGTCATCGCCCGCCAGCGCGCCAGGTTGTGCCGGGCGTCGACGAGCGCGTCGTGCCGGTCCGCCTCGGCGTCGGGCAGCCTCGGCCGGCCCCGGTCGTCCCAGAGTTGGCGCAGCTCCTTGGTGAACCGGGGGATCTCCCGGGGCAGGGCGGGCATCGCCCCCCACAGCTGGGCCAGCACCACGTGGTCGTACGCGGCGTACCAGGCCCAGAGCTCCAGTTGCTCGCCCGGCCGGTCCCGGACCGGCTCCATCAGGAACGCGTAGAGGTCGTCGCGGATCCGCTCCCGCGACCGCCAGGCCCGGTCGGCCGGCGAGGGAAGCTTGTCGAGCACGTTGCGGCGCACCCAGGGCACGGCCCTGGAGTCGTCGAACTCGGTGGAGACCGCGTAGAACTCGCGGCCGTACTCGTCGACGACGCCGATCGACACCAGGTCGACGAGCCGGCCGTCCTCGATGAACTCACAGTCGTAGAAGTAGCGGTAGACCATCCCCGCCATCCTCGCCCACCGCCGCCGACCGCCCGTCGCCGGGGCGTCCGCCGAGGTGGGGGGACGCTGCCACAGCGCAGCTCGGGCAAGTCACGGAAGTGCTCACAGGGGTGTACAGCAAGCGACCGGAGCGTCATGATCTGATGTGTACCGGACGCCGAACCGGTTCAGATGCCGCGTACCGGGATGGGTTCCCCGGTGAGCGAGTTGTGGTCCTTGACCGGGGAGGGGTTGGGCCGTGGAGGTTCGCCTGCCGGAGCCGGGTGACGCGCTCACGGGCGTGGACATGTTCGCCGGGCTCGAGCCGGAGGTGCGGCAGCGGGTCATCGCCGCGGCCGTGCCGCGTACGTACCGCAAGGGTCAGCTGCTCTTCGTCGAGAACGACCCCGGCGAGTCGCTGATCGTGCTGCGTCGGGGTGCGGTGGTCGTGTTCCGCACCGCGCCGACCGGCGAGCGGGCCGTGCTGTCGGTGATCCGACCGCCGGACGTGCTGGGCGAGGTCTCCCTGCTGGACGCGTCGACCCGGTCGCTGTCGGCCGAGGCGATCGAGGACTGCACCGCGCTGGCGCTGTCCCGCCCGGCCTTCATGGAGCTGGTGCACTCCAACCCGCGCATCCTCGACGCGGTGATGCGGTCGCTCGGCGGGCTGATCCGCCGGCTGACCGAGCAGAACGCCGACCACGTCTTCCTCGACCTGCCCGGCCGGGTGGCCAAGACGCTGGTCCGGCTGGCCGGCGAGAGCCACGCCCCGATGATCACTATCGAGCTCAACCAGAGCCAGCTCGCCGAGATGGCCGGCGGCTCGCGGCAGAGCGTCAACCAGGCGATCGGCTCCTTCGCCAGCCGGGGCTGGCTACGCACCGAAGGCCGCCGCATCGTGGTGACCGACGTCGCCGCGCTGCGCCGCCGTGCCGGGATGAACGACCGCTGAACGAGCGACGCGGCCGTGGCGTCAGGCGCCACGGCCGCGTCGTCGGTCTCAGCCGCGCGGTGTCACGGGGTGGTGCTGGTCGGCCCCGCCCAGTTGGTGGTGGCGCCGGTCGGGCCGGCCCAGTCGGTGCCGTCCTTGCCGCCGCCGAACCCCTCGCTGACGATGCCCTCGGCCTGGAGCACGGCCAGGGTCGCCGCGTCCACGTCGACGGACTCGCCCGCCGAGTGCGCGGTCCCGTCCGCGTCGGTCCAGTCGCTCTCCAGCTTCACGTACACCATGGTGTGTCCCCCTTGATCGCGGTCGTCGTCGCGGCATGAATGTAGTCCCCGGACCGCCCCGCCGACTGCCCGGACGAGTGTCCACAAGCCAACAGCCCGGTACCTGACAGTCCCGCCAGCCGTGATACTCACCGTGGACGCCGCGGGGGCGGCGCCCGGCCGGGGATCGGCCGGAGGATCCACCAGTGGAGGGTGTCATCTCCGCGCAATGTGACCGTTGTGGACGTACCGCCGCCGACGGCGATCGCTTCTGTGGTGGCTGCGGTGCCGAGCTGGGCGCGGTCTGCCCGCACTGCCTGCGCCCGCTCGCCGCCGACGTCGCCTTCTGCACCTCGTGCGGGGCGCCCCGGGGCGGGGCCAAGCCACCGGTGGCGGCGCCGCAGGAGGACCGCCGCCGGGTCAGTGTGCTCTTCGTCGACCTGATCGACTTCACCCCGTACGTCGAGCGGGCCGACCCGGAGCAGGTCCGCGGCATGCAGACCGGCTTCTTCTCCGCCGCCAGGCGGGTGGTCGGGCAGTACGGCGGGGTCGTCGAGAAGTACATCGGCGACGCCGTGATGGCGCTCTTCGGCGCCCCGGTGGCCACCGAGACCGATGCGCTGCGCTGCGTACGGGCCGGGCTGGAGCTGCAACGGGTGCTCACCCGGTTCACCCCGACCGGCCGTGGCGAGCTGCGCTTCCGGGTGGGCGTGGCGACCGGCGAGGCGCTGGTCGACGTGGCCGCCGCCCGCGACGGCGGCCAGGCGATCGTGGCCGGCGACGTGGTCACCACGGCGTCCCGGATGCAGTCGGTGTCCCCGCCCGGCGGGGTGCTGGTCTGCGGCGCCACCCACGCCCTGACCAAGGACGCCATCCGCTACGAGGAGCAGGCGCCGGTCACCCTGCGCGGGCGGTCCACCCCCACCGAGGTCTGGCTCGCCCTGGCCCCGGTACGCCGGCAGCCCACCGACCGGAGGCCGGACACCACCCCGCTGATCGACCGCGAGCACGAGCTGGGCCTGCTGGTCAACGCCCTGCACCGGTCGCTGCGGGACCGGCTGCCGCAGGTGGTGACCGTGTTCGGGCGGGCCGGCCTGGGCAAGAGCCGGCTGGTCCGCGAGCTGCACCGGCACGCCGAGCGGCTGGTCGACGAGCCGCTGACCTGGCGTACCGGGCGGTGCCCGCCGTTCGGGGAGAACGTCACCTTCGCCGCGCTGGCCGACATCGTGAAGACCGAGGCCGGCATCCTCGACACCGACCCGGCGTCGACCGCGGCGCAGCGGCTCACCGCCGCGGTCACCGAACTGGTCGGGCCGGCCGAGCGGGACCGGATCGTCGACGCGCTGCGCCCACTGGTCGGGCTGACCGCCGCCACGCTGCCCGCCGAGGAGGCCGAGTCGGCGTGGCGGCGGTTCCTGCTCGCGCTGGCGGCCCGGCGCCCCACCGTGCTGGTCTTCGAGGACCTGCACTGGGCCGACGACGCCATGCTGCGCTTCGTCGAACTGCTCGGTGCCGCCGCCCGGGACGTGCCGCTGCTGCTGCTCTGCACTGCCCGGCCGGAGCTGGTCGACCGGGATCCGACCTGGGCGGGGACGATCACCGGCTCGGTCACCATCACCCTGCCCCCGCTGCGGGACACCGGCATCGCCTCGCTCTACGCGCACATGTTCGGCCAGGCCGCGTTCCCCGCCGAGATGCTCACCCCGCTGGTGGAGGTGGCCGGCGGTAACCCGCTCTACGCCCACGAGTACGTCCGGATGCTCATCGAGCAGGGCGCGCTGCGCCAGTCGGGCCGCGGCTGGTCGCTGGAGAAGCACCTCGACCTGCCGATGCCGGAGAGCGTGCACGCGGTGATCGCCAACCGGGTCGACCTGCTCGACGCCAAGGACCGGGGCGTGCTGCTGGCCGCCTCGGTGGTGGGCGTGCAGTTCTGGCCGGGGGCGGTGGCCGCCGCGCTGGGCCAGCCGGTCGAGTCGGTGGAACGCGCCCTGCGCCGGCTGGAGCAGCGCGACTTCGTGCACGAGCAGGCGGCCTCCACGATGGCCGGGCAGCCGGAGTACCGGTTCCGGCACGTACTGGTCCGGGACGTCTGCTACCAGCGGCTGCCGCGGACCGAACGGGTCGCCCGGCACGAGCGGACGGCCGACTGGCTGGACGCGCTGTCGCAGAGCCGGGACACCGACCTGGCCGAGGTGCTGGCGCACCACCGCTGGGCGGCCCACGAGATCGCCCGAACGCTGGGCATGGACACCCACCGGTACGCCGGCCCGGCGCGGGCCGCGCTGCACCGGGCGGCCCGCCGGGCGTACGCCCTGCACGGGCTCGACGCGGCGGCCGCGCACGCCGGCCGGGCGCTGGGCCTGGCCGACGACAGCGACCCCGTCGGCCGGCTGCAACTGGAGCTGCTGAGCACCGAGATCTCGTTCTACCGGGACGGCAACGCGTTCCTCTCCGGCGGCGGGCCGGAGCAGCTGCACGCGCTCGCCGACCGGCTGCTCGCGCACGGCGACGACGCCGGCGCCGCCCGGGCCTGGACCCTGCTCGGTCAAGCGGCCTGGTTGCGCGCCGACCGGAGCGCGGCGGTGGCCTGCCTGGACCGCGCGGTGGCGCTCTTCGAGCCGCTGCCGGACAGCGCGCAGAAGGCGGACGCGCACGCCGAGCTGGGCCGGCTGCACATGCTCAACTACGAGCGGGACGCGGCGGTCGTCGCGGCGGAGGCGGCGGCCGGGATCGGCGCCCGGCTCGGCCTGGCGGAGGTCAACGTCAACGCCCGGATCACCGCGGCCACCGCCCGCTACCAGGCGGGCGACCGGTCGGGCCTGGACGAGCTGCACGCGTTGGTCGAGTCGAGCCGGTCGCAGCAGCTGCTCGCGCTGCCCCGGGCGTTGCAGAACCTGGCGTTCGCGGTCCGCGAGGAGGGCGACTGGCTGCGCTCGGACGCGCTGCTCACCACCGCGCCGGCCGCCCGGGGCAGCGGACAGACCCTGGCCACCAGCTATTCCGGCGAGGCGATGCGGGCGTACTTCGACGGGGAGTTCCCCCGGTTGATCGCCGCCGCCGACGCGTTCGTGGACACCCCGACCGGTGGCTGGGACATGCAGGTCCGCGGCCTGCGCTCGTGTCTGCTGGTGCTGCGCGGGCACCCGGTGCCGCCGGCGCCCCGGCCGGCCCCCAACCAGCGCACCGACGCCACCCTCGAGACGCCCCTGCACCGCGACGATGTGGCCGCCGCGCTGGACACCGCCCGGCGCAGCGGCTTCCACCGGCCGCACTGGACGATGCTCGGCATGGCCGCGCTCTGCCGGGCCCTGCAGGGCCGGGCGGAGGAGGCGGGGGAACTGGTCGACGAGCTGGCGGACTCGTGGTCGGCGGTGCCGGCGCTGGCCAGCGGCGAGTGGATCGCCGCCGGGGCGTACGCGGCCGCGCTGGCCGGCCGGGAGGCGGCGGTGCGGGTCCGCGCCATGCTGGACCGGCTCGACCACCGGACGCCCTGGTCGGAGGCGGCGTTGCGAACGGTGACCGGGGCCCTCGCGGCGGCGGACGGCGACCACCGGCGCGCCGGTGAGCTGCACCTGGCCGGCGCGGAGATCTACGCCCGGATCCCGGACGTCACCGACCGGATGCTGGCCCTCGCCCTGGCGGCGGCCGAGCTGGACCTGGCCGGGGACCCGTCGGCCACCGTGCCGCTGGCCGAGGTACGCGGGTTCGCCCAGCGCAACGAGGCCCCGGGTCTGCTGGCCCTGGCCGGCCGCCCGGTACCCGACACCGGCCCCGCCGTCGCCTGCTGACCCGCCCACGGGCGGTCAGGCGGGGACGGGCTGCTTCGGGGCGGTCTTCGCCTTCTGCGCGTACGTGTCGACGTACTCGCGGCCGGAGAGCTCCATCAGCTCGTACATGATCTCGTCGGTGACGGCCCGTTCGACGAACCGGTCGCCGGCCATGCCGGCGTAGCGGGAGAAGTCGAGCGGGGTGCCGAAGCGGATCCGCACCCGGCCGAGGTTCGGGATGATCTGGCCGGTCGGCTGGATGGCGTCGGAGTTGAGCATCGCCATCGGCACCACCAGGGCGCCGCTCTCCAGCGCGAGCCGGGCCACGCCGGTCTTGCCCCGATAGAGCCGGCCGTCCGGCGAGCGGGTGCCCTCCGGGTAGATGCCGGCGACCCCGCCGGCCCGCAGCACCCTGAGCTGGGTGTCCAGGGCGGCCCGGGCGGCCCGGCCGCCGGAGCGGTCGACCGGGATGGTGCCGGAGCCGACGAAGAACATCTTGGTCAGCCAGCCCTTGATCCCCTTACCGGTGAAGTACTCCGCCTTTGCGATGAATGTGACTTTTCGCTTGACGATGAGCGGCGTGAAGATCGAGTCCGAGAAGGAGAGGTGGTTGCTGGCCAGGATGACCGGACCGGTCTCCGGGACGTTCGCCAGCCCTTCCACCTGCGGGCGGAAGATCAGCCTCAACACCGGGCCGAGGATGACGTACTTCAGCAGCCAGTACAGCACCGGGGTCCTTCCAGGGCGGGGACGGTGACGGCCACGGCCGCCGGGGAGCGCGGGAGCGGGCCGCCGGGACGCGCCCGGGGCGCCGTCGGCGAGCGGGACTGTCGGGGAGAAGCCTACGAAGCGAGAGCGGCACGCCACAACGCACTCCCGGAACCGGGTGCCGACGTGTCACGATTCCAGGGCACGGCGTGCGGGGCGCCGGGTCGGGCCGCACCGATGGGTGCGGCGAAGGGGGGTGTTCGGTGTCAGCGGGTGGGCCCCGCCGGGGACGGCGGGACAACGGGCTCGACGCGGCCGAGTACGCGGTCGCGGGCGACGTCGATCCGCGCGTGGGCGAGCACCTGCTCGACGTGCTGGCCGCCGGCGGGATCGCCGCATACCTCCAGCCCTCCGCCGACCTGAACCCGGTCACCCGCACCACCACCGTCCCGTCCCGCCCGGTCGACCGGCTCTACGTCGACCGCTCGCACCTGACCACCGCCCGCGACTACCTCACCCAGCTCGCCGACGAGGGCGACCGCGAGCCCGCCCGGGACGACGAGCCGGACATCGAGGCCGAGTGGGCGAAGATCGTCGCCGGCTTCCACACCACCCCGGCCGCCGGGAGCCACCCGTGGCCCGCCGCCGAGGACGTCGACGACGCGGTCGACCCCGCCGGGCCGGCCGGAGGCACCGGCAGTCGGGCGGAGGAGACCACCGGTCCGACCGCCACCGACGTGCGGCGCCTGCCGTACGCGGCGGACGTCTCCGGGGTCTCGGTGGGTCGCAGCCAGCCCGACGAGCCGTCGCTGCTGGACGGGCTGGACACCTTCGGGGCCGACCTGCCGGACGACGAGGAGCACTACACCCCGCCGCCCCCGCCGCCGCTGCCGCGTTTCTCGAAGTACGCGGTGGTCGGCGTGCTCTGCATCGTGGTCGGGTTCGTGCTCTTCCTCCGCCCCAGCGTGCTGCCGGTCACCGACCCGTCGGTGGTGACGCTGCTCGGCTTCACCGGCATCCTGGCCGGCTTCGTGACGCTGATCTGGCGGCTGCGCCCCGGCGACTCCGACGAGCAGGACCCGGACGACGGTGCGGTCGTCTGAGCGGCGCCGCCGCCGACGGCCCGGATGGCGGGACGGCCACGGCCCCTGGCGGTGGGGTAACAGGGGTGTAACTTACTGTCAGTAGGAATATCGCTGTACGTCACTTCCCGCACCGACTGTCCGGGTTGTTCGTCGCTTCGGTGGTCGGTCCTCTGCTGATCGGAACGCCCGAGATGCGACAGAGTCCCCTCGTGGTGGTGGCCAACCGCCTCCCCGTCGACGACAGTGTGGCGCCGGACGGCGCCTGCGAATGGCGCCGCACCCCTGGCGGCCTGGTGAGCGCCCTGCACCCCCTGCTCCGCCACACCCCGGCCACCTGGGTCGGCTGGGCCGGCGGCACCGGCCCCGCACCGCACCTGCCCGCCGTGGACGGCGTACGGATGCAGACCGTGCCGCTGAGCGGCGACGACTTCCGCGACCACTACGAGGGGTTCGCCAACTCCACCCTCTGGCCGCTCTACCACGACGCCGTCGAGCAGCCCGAGCACCACCGCCGCTGGTGGGAGGCGTACCAGCGGGTCAACCAGCGGTTCGCCGAGGCCGCCGCCGAGGTGGCCGAGCCGGGCGGCCTGGTCTGGGTGCAGGACTACCACCTCCAACTCGTGCCGGGGCTGCTCCGCCAGCTCCGCCCCGACCTGCGGATCGGCTTCTTCCTGCACGTGCCGTTCCCGCCACCGGAGCTGTTCATGCAGCTCCCCCGCCGGGCGGAGCTGCTGCGCGGGATGCTCGGCGCCGACCTGATCGGCTTCCAGCGGGCCCAGGCCGCGCACAACTTCGCCCAGCTCGTGGCGAAGGTGCTGGAGCTGCCCGCCACCGACCGGCGGATCGGCGTCGGCGACCGGGTGGTCCGGATCGGCGCCTTCCCGGTCTCCATCGACACCGCCGAGATGGCCACGCTCGCCGCCCGGCCCGAGGTCGCCGAGCGGGCCCGCCGGCTGCGCCAGGACCTCGGCGAACCGGAGCACGTCGTGCTCAGCGTCGATCGGATGGACCACACCAAGGGCATCGAGCAGCGGCTGAAGGCGTACCGGGAGCTGCTGGCCAGCGGGGACGTCAAGGTCCGGGCCACGGTGCTGATCCAGGTGGCGGTGCCGAGCCGGGAACGGGTCGGCCAGTACCAGATCCTCCGGGACCGGGTGGAGCACCAGGTCGGCCGGATCAACGGCGAGTTCGGCCGGGTCGGCGAGCCGGCGATCCACTACCTCAACCAGCCCTTCGACCGGGCCGAGCTGGTCGCCCTCTACCGGATCGCCGACGTGATGGCGGTGACCCCGCTGCGGGACGGGATGAACCTGGTGGCCAAGGAGTACGTCGCCGCCCGGGTGGACGACACCGGGGCGCTGCTGCTCAGCGAGTTCGCCGGGGCCGCCGCCGAGCTGGAGCAGGCGTACCTGGTCAACCCGCACGACCTGGAGGGGCTCAAGCAGGCGCTGCTCACCGCGCTGCGGGCCAGGCCGGAGGACGTCTCCGCCCGGATGCGGGCGATGCGCCAACACCTGTACCGCAACGACATCCACGCCTGGGCGCGCTCCTACCTGAGCGCGCTGGACGAGAGCCGGTCCCTGCTCAGCCGGCGCACCGGCACCGACTGAACCGCCGCCCGGTCACCCGGCCGCCGGCGCTGGCTCCTTCTCCAGCCAGTCGAGGATCGCGTCGATCGGCTCCCGCCAGCGGGCGTCGAGCATCAGATCGTGCCCCATGCCGGGGAAGAGCAGCGGCGCCGAGGCGTACCGGCGGGCGGCCCGGGTCAGCGCCGCCGACGGCACCACCCGGTCGTGCGGGCTGCCCAGCACCAGCATCGGCGGGCGGCCCACCGCCGGCTCGGGCTCCCGGCCGGTGAGCAACTGCCACTGCGCCCGCCGGCTGGCCCGGCCCAGCCGCGAGACGTGCCGGCGGGCCTCGCCGTCGGGCAGCTCCCGGCTGAACAGCTGCCGGCGGTTCAGCCGCAGGCGGGCGCCGAAGACCGCCGGCAGGGTGCCGATGGGGTTGCGCCGCAGCGCCGTGCCGACGGTCCCCCACCCGCCGAGCACCGGGGCCACCAGCACCGCCGCCCGGGCCGGGTAGCGGGCCAGGGCGTGCATGACCACCCGGGCGCCGGCGCCGTGCCCCACCAGCACCGCCTGCCGCGGCAAGCCCGCCGCCACCTGGACCACGTCATGGGTGTACGCCCGCAGCGTCGCGTCCGGCGCCGGCTCGCTGCCGCCGTGCCCGCGCAGGCTCACCGCGTACGCCGGGAAGCCGCGGGCGGCGGCGTGCGCCAGCCAGTGCTCGGCGAACGCCCACGCCCCGTGCCCGAACCCGGGCACGAAGAGCAGCGGCGGTTTCGCCTGGTCCAGCTCGGGCACCACGGACAGCACCTCGCGGCGGGCCGGGCGCTCGGGACGGGCCCACTCCCACGCCCGGACGACCCGCACCCGTTCGGTTCCCGAGCTCACTTGCCCTCCAGCTCGTACAGCGCGCGCTGGAGCGCGCGCAGGTAGTTGGCGTGCCCGACCTCGAACCAGTGCCGGGTGCTGTCCTTGACCTTCCCCGAGTACCGCTCGCCGAGGCCGGCGGCGACCTTGCGGCCGAACGCGGCGGCCCGCTCCGGCCGGGTGGTCCGCAGGGCGAGCAGCCGGGCGAAGAGCACGCTCTGCCAGTGCGAGATGGTGAAGATGCCGGAGTCGGGCTGCACCAGGCCGACCACGGCCAGGGTGGGGTGGCCGGCGGCGAAGGCGTTCAGCCAGAGCCGGGGCCGCCCGGAGCCCTCCTCGTCGCCGAGCACCTGCCCCTCGAGGAACTCGAAGCGCGGCAGGTAGCCGGTGGCGAAGACGACCAGTTCGGGGTCGATCTCCCGCCCGTCGGTCAGCTCCACCGTCCGGTCGTGGAACCGGGCCACGTCCGATACCGGGGTGATCTCGCCGTGCCCCACGTAGTAGACGAGCTGGCTGTTGGCGATCGGGTGGGTCTCGTAGACCCGGTGGTCGGGCCTGGGCAGGCCGAACCGGGTCAGGTCGCCGACGGTCAGCCGCAGCGTCCAGTGGTAGAGCCACTGTCGCAACCGCAGCGGCACCCGCAGCGCGAGCAGGGTGTCGTTGACCTGGTCGGCGGGGCGGCCGAGGACGTACTTCGGGGCGTACCAGTAGCCCCGGCGGGTGGAGTGCCAGCAGCGGGACGACTGCTGGGCCGCCTCGACCGCGATGTCGCAACCGGTGTTGCCGGCGCCGACCACCAGCACCCGCTTGCCGCGCAGCTGGGCCGGGTCCTTGTAGGAGGAGGCGTGCATCACCTCGCCCCGGAACTGCTCCAGCCCCTCGTACCGGGGCAGCTTCGGGGACCAGTTGTGCCCGTTGGCGAGCACCACGGCCGCGTACCGGGAGGTGCGCTCCGGGCCGTATCCGCCGGTGCTGCGAGTGGTGACGTCCCACCGGTCCCCCTCGACCGGCTCCACCCGGACCACCTCCGTGCCGAACCAGACGTGCTGACGCAGGTCGAAGTGGTCGGCGTAGCGCTCGAAGTAGGACAGCAGCTGGGCGTGGTGCGGGTAGTCCGGCCAGTCGTCCGGCATCGGGAAGTCGGGGAACTGGGTGAACGGCCGGGACGAGATGAGGTGGGTGCTGGCGTACACCGGGCTGCGGTCGTGCCGCCAGTTCCAGGCCCCGCCGACGCCGGTCTCCCGCTCGTAGCAGTCGACGCCGAAGCCGTGCTCGCGGAGGTTCTTCACGGCGGTGAGGCCGCTGGCCCCGGCGCCGATGACGCAGACGGTGTCGCCCCGGTCGGAGACCGGACGGCCGTCCCGGGTCGGGGCGGCCGTCGGGTCCGGATCGGGACGGCCGAGGTCGGTGGAGGAGGGCACCGGGGAAATCTCCTTTGTGCGGCACGCGTGCCGGGTCGGTGCGAAATCCTGCCGAGAATGCCCGCCGTTGTCCAGCCCCTGGCCGGGGCCGGCGGGCCGGTGGCTCAGCCGGCGGTGGGCAGCAGCAGGTCGACCAGGACCGGGAAGTGGTCGCTGGCCCGGCGGGTCCGCGGGGTGTCCACCACGTCGTAGTCCACCACGGTGATCCGGGGGTCCACGAACACGGCGTCGATCCGGCGGCGCGGGTCGGCGCAGGAGTAGGTGTGCCGGTCCGCCCGGTCCGCGGCGACCGCGGTGTCGGTCAGTCCTTCCGCGACGGTCCGCCAGGCCGGCCCGTCCGGCCCCTCGTTGAGGTCGACCCCGGCGACCACCGGCAGCGTGGCTTCGGCCAGCTCCCGCTTGAACCTCGCGGCCTGCGCCGGCCGCTCCGCCGGGTCGGTGGACAGGTGCGAGCCGGCCAGCAGGAAGCGGCTCCCGCCCACCAGGCACTCGGCGTACGCGGCCCCGCGCAGGTGCCGGCCGGGGGTCAGCGGGTAGCGCTGGCAGCGGGTGGCGAGCACCCGTACCCGGAGGCTGGTCAGCAGCAGGTTGCCCAGCGACGGCAGGCCGCCGGCGGCCACCACGAGGCCGAACGAGCCGGCCAGCGAGGCGGTCTTCTGCCGCCACCGGAACCGCCGGGGCCCCTCCTGGACGACCACCACGTCCGGCGCGGCCTCCCGGACCACCTCGGCCAGCGCGGCCGGGTCGTCCCGCTGGCTGTGGATGTTGTACGACAGCACCCGCAGCGGTACGCCTCCGCCCGGCACCTCAGATCCGCCGGGCGAGGTCGGCGGCGCCGATGACCCCGGCGCTGTTGCCGAGCTCCGCGGGGCGGATCTCGGCGACCGGGAGCCGGCTGCGCTGCGCGAGGGCGTCGGTGTAGGAGCGGCGGGTCGGGCCCATCAGCAGGTCACCGGCGTCGATCACGCCACCGCCGACGACGAGCACCTGCGGGTCGAGGATCTGCGCCATGTCCGCCATGCTGGTGCCGAGCCAGCGCCCGACCTGGGCGAACGCCTCGGCGGAGACCGGGTCGCCGCCCTTCGCCGCGGCGGTCACCATCGGGCCGGTGATCGCCTCGGCCTCGCCGCCGGCCAGCTCCAGCAGGGCGGCGGCCCGGTGCGGCTCCTGGCGGGCGGCGGCGCGGGCGAACCGGACCAGGGCGCTGCCGCTGGCGTACTGCTCGATGCAGCCCAGCCGCCCGCAGCCGCACTGGTGGCCGTCCGGGACGGTGAGCATGTGGCCCAGCTCGGCGGCGATGCCGTTGGCGCCGCGGAGCAGCTCGCCGCTGAGCACGATGCCCCCGCCGACGCCGGTGCCGATGGTGAACATGACCATCGAGTCGTCGGCGTGCCGGGCCGCGCCGTAGCGGAACTCGGCCCACGCGGCCACGTTCGCGTCGTTCTCCACGATCACCGGCAGGCCGGCGGCGTTGCTGACGTACTCGCGCAGCGGCTCGTCCCGCCAGGCCAGGTTGGGGGCGAAGAGCACGGTGGAGCGGGAGGCGTCGATCCAGCCGGCCGCGCCGATCCCGACCGCCTCGATGGCACGGCCGGTGGCCAGCTCGGTGACCACCTCGATGATCACGTCGCGCGTCTTGGCCACGTCATCGGCGGGGGTGTCCCGTCGAGTCTGCACGAGAACTGCGCCGGTGTCGTCCACGACACCGCCGGCCACCTTCGTGCCACCGACGTCGACTCCGATGGTCAGCGTCACCGCTGCCGCTCCCCTCTGCTGTGCTGCCTGACCTCGTCCGGAACCGGCCGGGCAAGGTCGGGATGTCCGTTGGTCAGGCCCCGTCGCCTGGTGCGCCCTCGCCCACCTCGCCGGACACCCGCGAGGCGGGCACCACGGGACGGCTGGCCGGCGGCCGGATCGTCACCGGCGCGTCCGGCCCGGCGGCATCGGCGGGCGGCACGACGGCACCCGGGTCGGCCGCCCCCTCCCCCCGGGTGGCGGCGGACCACACGTCCTGCTCGGGTGCCGGCTGAGAATCATGCCCGGTACGGGTCGCCTCGCGCCACACGTGGTCCCCGGTCGGAGTTCCGGCGCTCGCCCGCTCGGCGCCGCCGGCGGTCGCCGGGCCGGCCGGCGCGGTGGGCTCGGCCGGGGCGAACGCGCGCAGCAGACTGGCCACGCCGGCGGCCAGATCGCCCGCCCCGGTGGCGAGCCGCTCGGCGAATTCCGGACTCGGGTCACGCAAGGCCGCGATACCGCGACATACCGGGCAGACACAGCATTCGGGCGATCCGGTGGCGAAGCCCCCACCGCCTGCGGCGGCGCCGGGTGACGCCGCGCCCCGGTCGTCGGAACCGGCGCCGCCCGGGGTGTGACCGAGGACACCCGAAAGGATCCCCCCGAGCGGACCCCAGGGGCCCGACCCGGGCGCGGCGGCGGCCAGCCGGGCGGTGGACAGCAGCATGGCGACGAGGCGTTCCGCCTCTTCCCGGGCCGAACCCGGATCAGTGGTGCCCATGGGTCGGCTCCTCTACCGTGACGACCGGTTCGCGGTCGGGTCAGTGGGCCGCACCGGGTGCTTCTACCCGGCGCTTGAGCTGCTTCAACGCCGCATCCATGATCATTTTCTCGGCTTTGCGGCGAAACATGCCGAGCATGGCCACGGAGAGCTCCACCTCCAGGGTGTAGGTCACCGTGGTGGTGCCGTCCGGGTTGCCGGCCAGGTCGTAGGACCCGCGCTGCGACTTCTGCATCTTCGAGGGCTCCACCAGGTGCCACTCGATCCGGGAGATGTCCTCGGCGTACTCGTAGACCAGCACGTACTCGTCGGCCATGACGCCGGCGTCGATGGTGAACCGGACCTGACTGGCGTAGCCGTCCTCGTACTCCTCGATCACCTCCGCGCGCCGCACCGCGTCGGCCCACTCGGGGTAGCGGGGGAAGTCGCAGATGACCGCCGCCACCCGGTCCGGTGACGCGCCGATGATGATCGACTGGGTGGAGGAGTCCGCCATGGGGGGAGGCTACCCGGCGGCGGCCGGCCGCGCCCCGCTCCACCCCCGCCCGTCGCGGCGCGCCCCGGGGCGCCTTGTGTCCCACCAACCGGGCGGGCAACCTCCCCACCTCACCCGCGCGGACGGGCGGGTAGGTTTCGACAGAGCCGACCCACGGCCGGCCCGGCCAGTGCGAGCACGAGGGAGTGCAGGTGCGCGAGTTCTCCGTTCCGCCGATCGTCACCGTCGGGGACCCGGCCAACCTGACCGACCCGGTCTGGGACAACGCCGAGACCGCCCCCGACGCGGTGCAGTTCGTCCGGCGGGCCAGCGCCGACGGCGCCGCCGACGTCACCTGCCGCCAGTTCCGCGACGAGGTGGTCGCGGTGGCCCGCGGCCTGGTCGCCGCCGGCATCTCCCCCGGCGACCGGGTCGCGCTGATGAGCCGCACCCGCTACGAGTGGACCCTGTTCGACTACGCCATCTGGGCCGCCGGCGCGGTCACCGTGCCGATCTACGAGACGTCCAGCGCCGAGCAGGCCGCCTGGATCCTCGCCGACTCCGGCGCGGTCGCCGCGGTGGTGGAGACCACCGCGCACGCCACCCTCGTCGCCGGGATCCGCGACCGGCTGCCCGAGCTGCGCGAGGTCTGGCAGATCCAGCTGGGCGCGGTGGACCAGCTGGTCGCCGCCGGCGAGTCGGTCGACCCGGCCGAGATCGAGGTACGCCGCACCACCGTCAAGGCCGACGACATCGCCACCATCATCTACACCAGTGGCACCACCGGCCGCCCCAAGGGCTGCGTGCTGACCCACCGCAACATGTACGCCGACATCGCCAACGCGGTGCCGGTGCTGCCGAACCTGTTCCGGCCGGGCGCCTCGACCCTGCTCTTCCTGCCCCTCGCGCACGCGTTCGCCCGGCTCATCCAGATCGGCGTGGTGCAGGCCCGGGCCACCATGGCGCACTGCACGGACACCAAGAACCTGGTCGCCGAGCTCCAGGAGTTCAAGCCGACCTTCGTGCTCTCCGTGCCCCGGGTCTTCGAGAAGGTCTACAACGGCGCGCGGCAGAAGGCCGAGGCCGAGGGGAAGGGCAAGATCTTCGACCGGGCCGAGAAGGTCGCGATCGCGTACAGCGAGGCGCTGGAGACCGCCGACGGGCCGGGCCTGGCGCTGCGCGCCCAGCACGCGGTCTTCGACAAGCTGGTCTACCGCAAGCTGCGGGCGGCGCTGGGCGGCCGGTGCCGCGACGCGATCTCCGGCGGCGCCCCGCTCGGCGCTCGGCTCGGGCACTTCTTCCGCGGCGTCGGGGTGACGGTCTGCGAGGGCTACGGCCTCACCGAGACCTCCCCCGCCGCCGCCGCGAACCTGCCCACCGGCACGAGGATCGGCACGGTCGGCCGCCCGCTGCCCGGCGTCACTGTCCGGATCGAGGACGACGGCGAGATCCTGATCTCCGGCGAGCTGGTCTTCCGGGGCTACTGGCACAACGAGACGGCCACCGCCGAGGCGCTCAGCCCGGACGGCTGGTTCCGCACCGGCGACCTGGGACGGCTCGACGAGGACGGCTACCTGAGCATCACCGGCCGGAAGAAGGAGATCATCGTGACCGCGGGCGGCAAGAACGTCGCCCCGGCGGTGCTGGAGGACCAGGTCCGCGCCCACTCGCTGGTCAGCCAGTGCGTGGTGGTCGGCGACCGGCAGCCGTTCATCGCGGCACTGGTCACCATCGACGAGGAGGCGCTGCCGAAGTGGCTGGCCGCGCACGGCCGGCCGGAGGACACCAGCGTGGCCGACCTGCGCGACGACGAGGCGCTGCGGGCCGAGGTCCAGGGCGCGGTCGACCAGGCCAACCAGGCGGTCTCCAAGGCCGAGGCGATCAAGGTGTTCCGGATCCTGCCGCAGGACTTCACCGAGGCCACCGGCGAGCTGACCCCGTCGCTGAAGGTCAAGCGGCAGGTCGTGCACAAGACGTACGCGGCAGAGATCGCGGACATCTACCGGCGCTGACTACCATCCGTCACGTGCCCGCCTCTACACCCGGCCAACCGCAGACGCAGCCGCTCGCGGCGGCCGCGCGCCTGGTCCTCCTCGCGCTGGTCGCCGCCCTGACCCTGTTCGCCACCCGCGACGTCGCCGCCCTCTGGTGGATCGCCCTGCTGGGCGTCGCCGGGCTGCCGGCCGTGCTGGCCCCGCAGCACCGGCTGCTCGGGCTGCTCAGCCGCTTCGCCGAGGTGGTGGTGCTCGGGCTGGCCGCCAGCCAGATCGCGGCCGACACCCGGCTGACCGGGGTGACCGGCGGACTGGGCGCCTCGGCGGTGCTGCCGTACCTGGCGGTGCCGGTCACCGTGACGGCACTGCGCCGCCGGTTCCGCGAGGGGGCGGCGCTGCTCGCCGTCGCGGCGGCCACCCTGCTGGTCAGCGCGGCGTTCACCACGGTCGGCGGCGGGCGACAGCTCGCCCAGCTCGGCTACCTGGCGGTCTGCGCGCAGTGGCTGATCCTGGCCGGCCTCGGTCTCTACACCGCCGGCACCTTCCAGCGGGTGGTGCGGGTCCGGGGCGAGGGCAAGCCGCAGCCGTACGCGGAGGCCACTCGGCTGCTGACCCAGCTCCGTACGGTGGCCCGCCAGCTGCCCGGCGCGACCCTGGACCCCGGCGGCATCTCCGAGCACCTGCTGGAGGAGCTGCGGGTGGTGGCCAAGACCGACCGGGGGGCGGTGCTGTCCGCCTCCGGCGGCGGCCGGCTGGTGGTGCTCGCCCAGGTCGGCGCGGGCCGGGTGGACTGGGAGACCACGCTCGACGCGGACTCGGCCATCGCCGACGCCTGGGCCAGCCAGCAGCCGCAGACCGCGTCCCGCTCGCAGGCCCGCTCCCCGCACTCGGGTGAGGTCTCGGCGCTGATCGTGCCGCTGGTGGCCGGGGTCCGCACGGTCGGCCTGGTGGTCATCGAGGCGGACACCGCCCACGCGTACCCGCCGGCGGTGGTGTCCCGGGTGACCGCGCTGACCGGGCCGGCGGCGCTGCGGCTGGAGGCCGCCCTGCTCTTCGACGAGGTGCGGTCGCTGGCCACCAACGAGGAGCGGCAGCGGCTGGCCCGGGAGATCCACGACGGGGTCGCCCAGGAGTTGGTGATGGTCGGCTACGGCATCGACAACGCCCTGGCCACCGTGCACGACGATGCCGAGGAGACCGCCGACTCGCTGCGTACGCTCCGGCAGGAGGTCACCCGGGTGATCACCGAGCTGCGGCTGAGCCTGTTCGAACTGCGCAGCGAGGTGGACCGGCACGGCGGACTGGCCGCCGCGATCGCCGAGTACGCGCGGACCGTCGGCGCGTCCGGCGGGCTGCGGGTGCACCTGTCCCTGGACGAGTCCACCGCCCGGCTGCCCGCCGCCACGGAGGCCGAGCTGCTGCGCATCGCGCAGGAGGCGGTGACCAACGCGCGCAAGCACGCCGGGGCGGCCAACCTGTGGGTCACCTGTGAGGTGGACCCCCCGTACGCCCAGATCGAAGTGTCGGATGACGGTCACGGCATCGGTGACCAGCGCCCTGACGGGCACTATGGTCTTGCGATCATGGCGGAGAGGGCGGAACGTATCCGGGGCCGGTTGGAGATCAGACCGCGGCAACCCAGCGGAACGACCGTGGCGGTGGTACTCGGCTCCTCGCCCCGGCGCGATAAGGTGCGCGGCAGCGCAGCAGCAGAAGGGGAGTAACCCGAGGATGACCACTAGTCCGACACCGGCCACCCGTACCAAGGTTCTCCTTGTCGACGATCACGACCTGATCCGCAAGGGACTGCGGCACGCCTTCGAGCGGGACCGGCAGTTCGAGGTCGTGGGCGAGGCCGCCACGGCCGCCGAGGGCGTGCGCCAGGCCGGCGCCCTCCAGCCGGACGTGGTGATCATGGATCTGCGGCTGCCCGACGGCAGCGGCCTGGAGGCCACCCGCGCGCTGCGCAAGTCCAGCGCCTCGATGGGCATCGTCGTGCTCACCATGTACGCCGGCGACGACCAGCTCTTCGGCGCCCTGGAGGCGGGCGCGAGCGCGTTCGTGCCGAAGACCGCCCCGGCCGACGAGGTGGTGGCCGCCGCCCGGCACGCCGCCTCCTCCCCGAGCGCGTTCACGGCGGCCGACCTGGCCGAGGCGATGAAGCGCCGGCTGGCCCCGTCCGGCCCGCAGCTCTCCCCCCGCGAGGGCCAGGTGCTGCGGCTGCTCGCCGACGGCATGAGCGTCGCCGGCATCGCCAAGCAGCTCTTCGTCAGCGAGTCGACCGCCAAGACGCACATCTCGAAGCTCTACGAGAAGCTGGGCGCGGCCAACCGGGCCCAGGCGCTGATGACCGCGCTGCGGCTCGGTCTGCTGGAGGCCCCGGACGCGCCGAAGTTCTGACGGCGCTCCGGCAGCTCGTCGGATGAGGCCCGGGTCCGGACGCCGGACGCGGGCCTCTCCGGCATTCCGCGCCAACTCCGACTCCTGACGGCGAGGGGTCGGTGGCGCAACGACGATGGTCTTTGCACCGCGACAGCGGGCGGGCAGAATACCCGGAGTGGCCGGCGTGGGCGACGACCCCGCGCGCTGTCGAGCAAAGGGGCAAAGGCATGCAGCGGCCGGACTGGGCACCCGACACGATCGACATCGAGCGCCCCAGCGTCGCCCGCATGTACGACTACTACCTCGGCGGCTCGCACAACTTCGCGGCCGACCGGGCGGCGGCCCGGGCCATGATGGACGCGGTGCCGCAGGCCCCGCTGATGGCCCAGGCCAACCGGGCGTTCCTGCGCCGGGCGGTGCAGTTCCTCGCCGAGTCGGGGGTACGCCAGTTCCTCGACATCGGCTCCGGCATCCCCACCGTCGGCAACGTGCACGAGATCGCCCAGCGGGTCGCCCCGGAGAGCCGGGTGGTCTACGTCGACGTCGACCCGGTCGCCGTGGCGCACAGCCGGGAGATCCTGGCCGGCAACGACCGGGCCACGGTGATCCAGGAGGACCTGCGCCGACCCACGGCGATCCTCGGCCACCCCGAGGTGACGAAGCTGCTGGACTTCTCCCAGCCGGTCGCCGTCATGATCGTCGCGGTGCTGCACTTCATCCCGTACGCGGACCAGCCCGAGGAGATCCTGCGGACGCTGCGGGCGGCGCTGGCGCCCGGCAGCTACCTGGTGCTGTCGCAGGCCAGCGACGACGGCCGGAGCGAGACGGGCGAGCGGGCGGCGGCCGAGCGGGTCTACCGCCGCACCGACAGCGAGCTCTGGATCCGCAGCCGGGCCGAGCTGACCGCGCTCTTCGACGGCTTCGAGCTGGTGGACCCGGGCGTGGTCTGGGTGCCGCAGTGGCGGCCGGAGTCCCCGGAGCAGGCGGAGGACGCCGCCCGGTCGGTCTTCATGGGCGGCGTCGGGCGGCTCGGTGGGTGACCGGGCCGGCGCGGCCCGCGCGTGCCCGGGCACCTTCGCCCGGGCCTGGGCCACGGCGGTCTCCGGGACCAGCTACCTGCCGATGACGCGGGCGCAACTGGAGGCGCTGCTCCAGCGGCTCACCGAGCGGCTGGCCGTGGCGATCCAGTCCGAGCCGTTCGACCTGCGGGTCGGCCAGCAGGTCGGCGCGGAGCTGGTGCAGGCGCACATCGCCTCCGCCGAAGGGCTGGGCCGGACCATCGAGGTCATCCAGCTCCGCCTGGTCCGTGACCTCGGCCTGGTCGCCGAGGACGTCGAGGACCGGATGGCCCGGCTGCTCGCCACCGTCGCCACCGGGTACGCCCGGGCCCTGCGCGACCGCACCCTGGACGAGCAGGAGTCCATCCGGCGGGCCGCAATGATGGCCCGGGCGCAGGCCGAACGGGCGCTGCGGGACAGCGAGACCCGCTTCCGCCACCAGGCCACCCACGACCCGCTCACCGCCCTGCCCAACCGCGCCCTGTTCACCGAGCGGCTCGCCGCCGCGATCACCGCGCCGGGCCGGGGCGCCGACCGGGTCGGGGTCTGCTTCCTCGACCTGGACCGGTTCAAAGTGGTCAACGACTCCCTCGGCCACCAGGTCGGCGACCTGCTGCTGGTCTCCGTGGCGGAGCGGCTGCGCCGGGCCCTCGGCGAGCACCTGGTGGCCCGGCTCGGCGGGGACGAGTTCGTCATCCTCGTCGAGCGCGCCGCCGGCACCGAGGACGTGGTCAAGGTGGCCGAGACGGCACTCGCCGTGGTGAGCGAGCCGGCGCTGGTGGACGGGCACGAGCTGACCGTGTCGGCCAGCATCGGCATCGTGGCACGGCCGGTGGCCGGCACCTCGCCGTCGGAGCTGATGCAGGCCGCCGACAGCACCCTGCACTGGGCCAAGGCGGCCGGCGGGGCCCGCTGGTCGATCTTCGATGCCGACCGCAATCGACGGGAGCTGGCCCGGTACGCCCTTTCCGCGGCCATCCCCGCCGCCCTCGACCGGGGCGAGTTCTATCTCGACTACCAGCCGCTGACCTCGCTGCGCGACGGCCGGGTGCTCGGCCTGGAGGCGCTGGTCCGTTGGCGCCACCCGGAGCTGGGCGTGCTCCGGCCGGACAGCTTCATCGGGCTGGCCGAGGAGACCGGGCTGATCGTGCCACTCGGCGGCTGGGTGCTGGCCGAGGCGTGCCGGGAGGCGCGGGGCTGGGCCGACGCCGCCGGCGGCGCCCCGTTCGTCAGCGTGAACCTGGCGGTGCAGCAGGTACGCCGGCCGGGGCTGGTGGACGAGGTGTGCGCGCTGCTGCGGCGTACCGGCCTGCCGCCCGGGCGACTCCAGCTGGAGATCACCGAGAGCACCATGATGAGCACCGTCGAGGAGCCGGTACGCGCGCTGCGGGTCCTGGCCGACCTGGGCGTCCGGATCGCCATCGACGACTTCGGCACCGGCTACTGCAACCTGGCGTACCTGCGCGGGTTGCCGGTGACCGAGCTGAAGGTGGCCGGCGAGTTCGTGGCCGGGCTGCGCGCCCCGGCCGACGACCCGGCCAGCCGCACCGACGAGCGGATCCTCGCCTCGCTGGTGGCGCTGGCCCACGCGCTGGACGTGACGGTGACCGCCGAGGGCGTGGAGACCGGCGAGCAGGCCGAGCGGTTGCGGGCGATCGGCTGCGACGCGGCGCAGGGCTGGCAATTCGGCCGGCCCGGCCCGGCGGCGCAGCACCTGGGCGGCTCGCCCGCCCTCTCCGGCAACACCGTCTGACCGCGCCGGGTCAGGCCCGGGAGGTCAGCCGGCGAGGAGGGCGGCCATCCGCTCGGCCTGGGTCTCCCAGCGCCACTCCTTCTCCACCCAGGCGCGCCCGGCCGCACCGAGCTGGCGGGCCAGGTCCCGGTCGGCGAGCAGGGTGGCCACCCGGTCGGCGAGCTGGGCCACGTCCCGGCCGCGCACCACGTACCCGGTCTCGCCCTCCCGGGCGGCGTCCGGCGCGCCACCCGAGTCGCCGGCCACCACCGGCAGCCCGGTCGCGCTGGCCTCCAGGTAGACGATGCCCAGCCCCTCCACGTCCAGCCCCCGGTTGCGGGTCCGGCACGGCATGGCGTACACGTCGCCGGCGGCGTAGTGGGCGGGCAGCTCGGCCGACGGCACCGAGCCGGTGAAGACCACCTCGCGTTCCACGCCGGTCTGCCGGGCCAGCTTCTCCAGCGTCGCCCGGTACGGCCCGCCGCCCACCACCAGCAGCGCCGCGTCCGGCACCCGGCGCCGGATCTCGGGCATCGCCCGGATCAGCATGTCCTGCCCCTTGCGCGGCACCAGCCGGGAGACGCAGACCACCACGGGCCGGTCGGCCAGCCCCAGCCGCACCCGCACCCGCTCCCCGTCGACGGACGGGTGGTAGGTGTCCACATCCACGCCGGGGGCGAGCCGGCGCAGCTCGGTCACCCCGTCCAGCACCCGGGCCAGCCGGACCCGGGTGTACTCGCCCAGGTAGGTGGTGACGTCCACGCCTCGGCCGATCCGGCGCAGCAGGGACCGGGCGCCGGGCAGCGCCGCCCAGCCGACCTCGTGCCCGTGGGTGAGGGCCACCGCCCGCCGGATCCCGGCCCGCCGGCGCAGCCCCGCCGCGAGCAGCCCCAGCGGGGCCGCCGCGCCGAACCACACCGTGTCGCAGTCGTACGCCCGGGCCAGCTTCGCGGCGCGCCGGGCGACCAGCGGGGTGGGCAGCAGCACCTTGGTGCGCTCCCGGATCACCTCGAAGGGCTGGTCGGCGTCGAACTTCGCGGCGCCCCGCCAGCTCGACGCGTACACCACCACCGAGCCGGGGGGCTGGCGGACGGCGAGGTGGTGCACGAAGGACTGGATGCCGCCGGGGCGGGGCGGGAAGTCGTTGGTGATCAGCAAGGTCCGGCTCATCTGCCGATCTCCCTGGCGTAGGCGCGGGCGGCGGCCATCCGCTCCACGGTGGACGGATGGGACGCCGACCAGAGGTACTCCCAGCGGGGCGGGTCGGGGTCGGCCAGGTTCACCCCGGCCAGGCGACGCTGCATGTCCTCGAAGGTGGCCGGGTCGCCGGTCAGCGCGAGGGCGTGCGCGTCGGCCCGGGCCTCCACCCGACGCGAGACCAGGGCCTGCACCGGGGTGGCCACCAGTCCGGCGACCGTGATCAGCGCGACGAGCAGTGGGAACGCCCGCGGTTGGGCGATCGAGTCGACCCCGGCCAGCCGCAGCAGCGGCGCCCACGAGCCGATCAGGTAGAGGGCCACCACCGCGACGGCGGCACCGAGCGCCCCGACGAGCGTGCCGGTCCAGACGTCCCGGTCCCTGGCGTGCCCCAGCTCGTGCGCGACCACGCTGGTCACCTCGCCCGGGGCCGCCTCCCGCAGCAGGGTGTCGTAGACCACCACCCGCCGGGTCGGCCCGAGCCCGGAGACGTACGCGTTGACCGCCCGGGTCCGCCGGGAGGCGTCGGCGACCAGCACGTCGCGGACCGGCACCCCGTCCCGGGCGGCCAGGCTCATCAGCTCGGTCCGTAGCGGGCCGGGCTCCATCGGGGTGAACCGGTTGAACACCGGCTCCACCAACACCGGCAGCACGAACGACAGCAGCACCACCAGCAGGGCGGCACCGGCCGCACCGAACGCCCACCACCAGCGCGAGGCGAGCCGGACCACCGAGTAGAAGCCGAGCAGGACGAGCGCGCCGATGAACGCGCTGACCGCGTACGACTTGAGCAGGTCCACCGCCCAGCCGCCCCAGCCCTGGGTGCTCAGCCCGTAGCGGGTGAGCACGGTCTGCCGCCAGGCGGCGAAGGGCAGGGTGAGCAGGTCGGCGAGGAGCATCACGGCCAGTCCGCCGAGAACCGCCTGGGCGATCCAGTGGTCGCCGAAGGGGCGGCCGGCCAGCACCACCAGGCGACCGCCGAGCGGGGTGAGCCCGAGCACCAACGCCACCACCAGGCCGACCGCGAGCGCCGACCACGCGGCCGGGCGCAGCGCGCCGTGGAAGGCCCGGCCCCGGGCCACCTGCTCGACCGGGAGGGAGCGCAGCGCGGCCACCTGGTCGACGCGGGGCGCCGGCGGCCGGCTCCACGGGATCAGCAGCGCGCCGGCGACCACCAGCGCGACGACCAGCCCGGCCAGGGTCAGCAGCGCCCAGCCGCGCGGGCTCACCGCCCCACCCCGCCCTCGCGTCGTGCCCGTTTCATGCCGCTCCTCCCGCCATGAGCGCCCATCCTAAGGCCCGCCGCGCCCGCGCGGCGCCGGCCCGGCGCCCGGATCCGGTCCGGACCGCCGACCGGCGGTGCCAGCTGCACGGAAGGCCGGGACATCGGCGCGACGGGTCGCTCACGAGGCGTCCCCGGGCCCGAAACGGGCGGGCGGTCAGGCGACGCGCCGGCGACGGTCCGGCCGGCGGCCGGACCGGGCGGGCGGGACGGGCAGCACCTCCACCTCGAAGCCGGCGCGGGCGAACACCTCGATCGCCCGGTGCTCGGCGGGGCCGAGGTCGGCCGCCGGCACGCCGGTGTCGAGCAGCGCGGTCACCAGGCAGCCGGAGCAGCCGGCGCCGCGGATCCCGCAGGTGTCGCAGTCGACGAGCATCAACGCCTCCTGACGCGGTCGCCGGTGGCGGACGGGGGACTCTCGTCGCCGCCCGACCACCGTCGGTCACCACGACGCTAGGCCAGGGGTGTGACAGAACCGGACAACGAGGCAGCAGCCACCCCGAATCCGATCATCAACCGTCAGGAACGGGCGAGCCGCCGCAGCAGGGAGTCCGCGCCCAGCGGGTACGCGCCGTGCCGGCGCACCCCGTCCGCGACCTCGCGGTCGGAGGAGACCACGACGACCGGCCGGCCCGCCGGCTCGGCCCGGACCAGCCGGCGGATCAGCTCGTCGGCGGTCTCCCCCTTGCGGGAGAAGAGCACCCGTACGCCGCGCGGCGCGGGCGGCAGCCCGTGGATCCGCTCGGCGCCGTCGAAGACCACCGTGACCTCGTCCCCGGTCTGCGCGGCGATGCCGCCCAACCCGCTGATCAGCCGTTTGCGCTGCTGCTCCAGGGACATCTCGCCGAAGCCCCGCTTGGTGACGTTGTAGCCGTCCACCACGAGGTGGGCCTTCGGCAGGGCGAGGAGCTGGTCCAGCCGGGCCGGGTCGTCGGTGTCCCGGGCCCGGGCGGCCGCGCCGGCCCAGGTGGTGGTCGACTGGTCGGCGAACGCGTCGGCGACGAAGTCGGCGGGCAGCCGGTCGACCGGGTCGAGGGCCAGCTCGCGGCGCAGCCCGACCGCGGCCTGCCCGATGGTCTCCAGCAGCAGCCACAGCTTGGCGTCGTCGACCGAGCGGGCCTCCTTGGCGCTGGTCCGGGCCACCCCCGCCGCAGCCTCCGCCTCGGCCAGCCGGGCCCGCGCCCGGCGCAGCTCGGCGTCCACGTCGGCCGCCGCACGGGCGGCCCGGCCCCGCTCGGTGGCGAGCATCTCGGTGGCCTTGCGCTCCCGGGCCTGGGTCTCCCGCAGGGTACGGGTGAGCTGGCGGGCCTCCTCGCGGAGCTGCCCCAGCTCCTCCCGGACCCGGGCCAGCTCGTCGCGGAGCTTCTCCGCCTCGACCCGGGCCACCGCCCGGTCGTGCTCGGCGCGGGTGGCCCGCTGCTCGGCCTCCCGGACCAGCTCGGCCACCACCGCGCTGTCCGCCTCGGCGCGTACCGCCGCGCCGCTGGCCTCGATCAGCTCCCGCCAGCCCCGGGGCCGGGCCAGGTAGGCGAGGGCGGCCACCTCGACCGGGTCGGCGGCGGCCGGGGCGGTCCCCTCGACGACGGCCGCACCCAGGTCGCCGGCGTCGGCCAGCACCCGCGCGGTGACCCGCTGCCGGAACAGCGGGTCGGCGGTGAGCTGGGTGGCGATGGCCGGCGCGCCGAGCCGGGCGCGCCGGTTGGGGGCGAACTTGGCCACCCGGCGCAGCGGGACGGGCACCTCGTCGGCGGGCAGACCGGGCAGCACGGCGGCGGTCAGCGTCACGATCCGCTGCCGGACCGGCTCGGGCAGGGTGGGCTCCGGCTCGGGCACGGCCCAACCCGTCGCCTCGTCGTCCGCGCCGGCGTCGGTCTCCCCGTCGGCGGCGTCCGGATCCCGGGCGTCCCAGGCCTCACCGGCGTCGTGCGCGGCGACCACCGGCTCCTCCTCGGAGAAGCGGGCGTCGTGCGGCTCGGTGAGGGGCATGTGGCAAGTCTCCCACCCCGAACGGGCCCACCGCCCGGTGAGTGAGCCGATCTCTCATCGTACCCCTTGGTAACGGACGGGGCCGGTGGGACGGGAGTGTCGGACCCGGCCGCTAGCGTGCCGCGCGTGACCGGAGCGGAGTACGTCCAGGAGGCGCTGGCCGGCCTGGACCGGGCGGCGGGCAGCGGGGTCGACCCCGCGCTGCCGCTCTACGCGACCACCTTCGTGGTGGTCGACCTGGAGACCACCGGCGGCGCGCCGGACGGCGGCGGCATCACCGAGATCGGCGCGGTGAAGGTGCGCGGCGGCGAGGAGCTGGGCGTGCTCGCCACCCTGGTCAACCCCGGGGAGCCGATCCCGCCGTTCATCACCGTGCTGACCGGCATCACCCAGGCCATGCTGCTCCCCGCCCCGCCGATCGAGCAGGTGCTGCCGAGCTTCCTGGAGTTCCTCACCGACGCCGTGCTGGTCGCCCACAACGCGCCGTACGACGTGGGCTTCCTCAAGGCCGCCTGCGCGAAGCACGGCTACCGCTGGCCCAACCCCCGGGTGTTGGACACCGCGGCGCTGGCCCGCCGGGTGCTCACCCGCGACGAGGTGCCCAACCGCAAGCTGGGCACCCTGGCGGCATACTTCCGCACCGCGACCCAGCCGACGCACCGCGCGCTGGACGACGCGAAGGCCACCGTCGACGTGCTGCACGGGCTGATCGGGCGGCTCGGCGGGCAGCGGGTGGACACGGTCGGCGAGGCGATCGAGTTCGCGAAGGCGGTCACCCCCACCCAGCGCCGCAAGCGCCACCTCGCCGACGGGCTGCCGAAGGTGCCCGGCGTCTACATCTTCCGCGCCGCCGACGACCGGCCGCTCTACGTCGGCACCTCCGGCGACATCGCCACCCGGGTGCGCAGCTACTTCACCGCCAGCGAGAAGCGGGCCCGGATCTCGGAGATGCTGGCCGCAGCCGAGCGGGTCGAAGCGGTGGAGTGCGCCCACTCGCTCGAGGCGGAGGTCCGCGAGCTGCGGCTGATCGCCGCGCACGCGCCGCCGTACAACCGGCGCTCCAAGTACCCGGAGCGCCAGGTCTGGCTGAAGCTGACCGAGGAGGCGTACCCCCGGCTGTCGATCGTGCGCGACCTCGGCGCCACCGACACCGCCTACCTCGGTCCGTTCCGCTCCAAGCAGGCCGCCGAGCTGGCCGCCGCCGGCTTCCACGACGCGGTGCCGCTGCGCCAGTGCACGCACCGGCTCTCCCGACGCGCCACCATGCCGGCCTGCGCGCTGGCCGAGCTGGGGCGCTGCCCGGCGCCCTGCGAGCACCGGATCACCCCGGAGGAGTACGATCACCGCGCCGCCACCCCGTTCCGCACCGCCACCACCAGCGACCCCCAGGTGGTGGTGGACGCCCTGCTCGCCCGGATCGAGGGGCTCTCCCGCGCCCAGCGGTACGAGGAGGCCGCGGTGATCCGCACCCGGCTGGTCGCGGTGCTGCGCGCGGCGGTGCGGATGCAGCGCCTGGCCGCGCTGACCGGTATCGCCGAGCTGGCCGCCGCGCGCCCGGCCGCCCGGGGCGGCTGGGAGCTGGCCCTGGTCCGGTACGGCCGGCTGGCCGGCGCGGGGGTCTCGCCACCGGGTGTCCACCCGCGACCGACGATCAACGCGATCCGGGCCACCGCCGAGACGGTGCTGCCCGGGCACGGCCCGGTCCCGGCCGCCTCGGCCGAGGAGACCGAGCGCATCCTGTCCTGGTTGGAACGACCGGAGACCCGGCTGGTGGAGGTGTCCTCCGGCTGGGCGTCCCCGATCGGCGGTGCGGGGCGGTTCCGTGCCCTGCTGACGAAGGCGGAAAACGGGGGGTCCCACCAACTCTCGACCGAACGCTCATGACCAAGTGTCCGATCGGACTACGTCAACTCGCTTAGGCTGTTAGAGAAGTGCAGTCCTGCCCGTTTCGCGGGCCTGCTCCCGGTCGCCGGACGCGGCGACCCGGGGCCGGGGTGAGGAGGTGTCCCAGGTGGACGTCGACGCCGGACACGGCGCCGCCCTGGGCGGCGCCCTTCCGACCCAGCCCGGCGAGCTGCCGCTGACCCGCCGGCTGCGCTCCCTGCTCACCTGGCCCACCACCGACAACGACCCGGTCACCGCGCTGGTCCGCGCCCACCGCGGCATCCACGCCAGCGCCGACGCCTCGATGCTCCGGCGGGCGTACACGATCGCCGAGAACATGCACCGCGGGCAGTTCCGCAAGAGCGGTGAGCCGTACATCACCCACCCGCTCGCCGTCGCCCAGATCTGCGCGGACCTCGGCATGGACACCATCACCCTGGTCGCCGCGCTGCTGCACGACACCGTGGAGGACACCCGCTACACCCTCCAGGCGCTGCAGGAGGACTTCGGCCGCGAGGTCGCCCACCTGGTCGACGGGGTGACCAAGTTCGACAAGGCGTTCTACGGCAAGGCCGCCGAAGCGGAGACGACCCGCAAGATGATCGTCGCAGCCGGCAAGGACGTCCGGGTGCTGATCATCAAGCTGGCCGACCGGCTGCACAACATGCGCACCCTCGGCGTACGCTCCGCCGCCTCCCGGGAACGCATCGCCCGTAAGACCCTGGAGGTGCTCGTCCCGCTCTGCGACCGGTTGGGCATCCAGACACTCAAGCGCGAACTGGACGACGTGGTGCTGCTGCACCTCCAGCCCGAGGAGCACGCCCGGATCGTCCGGCACCTGCACGACCGGCCGGGCTGGGACGCCTATCTCGACGCCGTGGTGGCGAAGACGAAGCTGCCGCTGCGCCGCAACCGGGTCGACGCCGAGGTCTCCCCCCGCCCTCGGCACCTCTACTCGATCTGGAAGGACACCGTGGCGGGCGGCCACACCGCGCCGTTCGACCTGCCCCGTATCGCGATCGTGGTGGCAGGCCCGGCCACCGACTGCTATGCCGCGCTCGGCGCGGTACACGGACTCTGGCGGCCGGTGCCGGGCCGGTTCAAGGACTTCATCGCCTCCCCGAAGAACAACCTCTACCGCTCCCTGCACACCAGCGTCTGCGGCCCACAGGACCGCACCGTGGAGGTGCTGATCCGCACCGAGGAGATGCACCACTCCGCCGAGTACGGCGTTGCCGCCCACTACCGCTTCCCGCGCGACGCCGGGCGCGCCGCCGACCGGACGGACGAGCTGGCCTGGCTGCGCCGGGTGCTGGACTGGGAGCAGGAGGCCGTCGACCCGACCCAGTTCATGGAGTCGCTGCGCTGCGACCTGGCCGAGGCACAGATCCAGGTGGTCGCCGACGGCCGGCAGGTCGTCCTGCCGGCCGGCGCGACGCCGGTCGACCTCGCGTACGAACTGGGCACCGAGCGGGGCGACCACTGCCTCGCCGCGCGGATCAACGGGCGGCTGGCCCCGCTCTCCTCCGAGCTGGAGGAGGGCGACGTGGTGGAGATCTTCACCGAGAGCGACGCGGAGAGCGGCTTCGAAGCCGACGTCGCCCCGCGCGGGCCGCGCCGCGAGTGGCTGCGCTTCGTCAAGTCGCCGCACGCCCAGATGCAGATCAACCGCTGGTTCGCCGAGCACACCGAGCCGGGCATCTCGATCGCCGACAAGGTACGCCTCGGCCGGGCCACCGTCGGGCTGGCCCTGCGCAAGCACAACCGGGGGCTGGCCAGCGATCTGCCGCTGCTGCGCCTCTCCGAGGAGCTGGGCTATCCGGACCTGGAGACCCTGCTCGTGGCGGTCTTCGACCGGGCGGTCGAGCCGGACGCCGTGGTCGAGCAGCTGATCGATCTCGTCGACCACCGGCAGTAGCGAACGCCGCTCGTACGGGCGGCTGCCCGGCCACTAGCCTGGAGGCATGATCCCCCGCGCGCGTGCCACCGGACGGGCCATCGGCTACCAGCTCTTCTACCGACTCCCCGTCCCGCTGCGACGCCGGCTGGTCCGGCTGGCCGTGCCGAAGTACATCGTCGGCGCGGTCGCCCTGGTCCGGGACGCCGAGGCCGAGGGCGCGGGGCGAATCCTGCTGCTGCGCCAGCCGCCGGGCTACAGCTGGACCCTCCCGGCCGGGCTGCTGCAACGCGGCGAGGCGCCGGTGGTCGGCGCGGCCCGCGAGCTGTACGAGGAGTCCGGCATCCGGCTCTCCCCCGACCGGCTCCGCCCGGCCGTACCGAACGCCGTGGTGCACGCCAAGGGCTGGGTGGACGTGGTCTTCGAGACCGAGGTGCCGGCGTCGACGACCGAGCTGGCGGTGGACGGCGCCGAGGTCTTCGAGGCGGCCTGGCACCCGCTGGACGACCTGCCCCGGCTGAGCCGGGCCACCGCCAACCTGCTCGCCCACTACAACATCGGCCCGCGCGTCGGCGAGGTGCCGCCGGCGACGCCGCCGACCGCGTGACCGGCCCCCGGCCACGCCCCGGCCCTGCCGGTCCAGGCGGCGCGAACCGCCCTGCCGGTCCAGGCGGCCCGATCCGCCCCGCCGGTCCAGCCGGCGCGACCGGCCCCACCGGCGCCACCGACCCCACCGGTGCGACGAGCCCCGCCCGTGGGACCGGCCCCGCCCGGTCGAACGGCGCGGCCGGCCCCGGCCGGCAGGCGCAGGTGGACGTCTGCGCGGTGGTGCTCGCCGCCGGCGAGGGCACCCGGCTGCGACCGCTGACCGAACGCGTACCCAAGGCGCTCTGCCCGGTCGGCAACGTGCCGCTGCTGGACCGGGCCCTGGACCGCCTCGCCGGGATCGGCCTGGCCGGGCCGGAGCGGGTCGCGGTCAACGCCTGCTACCTGGGCGACCAGGTGGTGGCCCACGTCGGGTCCCGGGCTCACCTGTCGGTCGAGCCGGGTGACCCGCTGGGCACCGCCGGCGGGCTGGGCAACCTCCGGGACTGGATCGCCGGGCGGGGGGTGCTGGTCGGCAACGCCGACGCGTACCTGGCGGATCGCGGCGCCCCGCCGGGGCCGGACGTGGCCGCGCTGCTGGACGGCTGGGACGGGCGGAGCGTACGCCTGCTCGGCCAGCCGGCCGACGACCCGGCGGCCCCCGGCACCTTCAGCGGCCACCGGTTCGTCGGGTTCTCGCTGCTGCCCTGGCGGCTGGTCCGGGCCCTGCCGCCGACCTTCGGCGACCTGGTCCGGGCGGTGTGGCGGCCGGCGGAGGCCGCCGGCGCGCTGGAGGTGGTGCCCTACCGGGGCGTCTTCTACGACACCGGCACCCCGGCCGGCTACCTGGCGGCCAACCTGCACGCGGCCGGCGACGGCAGCCTGGTCCACCCGGCCGCCACGGTGACCGGGCCGGTGGACCGGGCGGTGGTCGGCCCGGGCGCGACGGTCCGCGGCGCGGTCACCCGGGCGGTGGTCTGGCCCGGCGCCACGGTCCGCGAGGGCGAGCGGCTCACCGACGCGATCCGCGCCGGCGACGACGTGACCGTCCCGGCGGGCGGGATCCACCGGCCGGGGACGGCGTGACCGACGGAGCCTCTAGTGCGGTGTCCACTAACGTTCACCGGGTTTCCGGTGGTTGTTGTGGATCCTCGCCGTGTGGGCGAGCGACTCCCCACCGGGTGGTGGGGCGGGCCTGCGCGGGCCAACTGATCCTCGCGCCGCCCAGGGCGGGCGGCGGGGGTCACGTCGGGACCGGCCGGCACCGGGGAGGTGTCGGCCGGCTCGACGGTGCGTGACCACGTCCGGCACCCGGATGGGTGCGGGGGTGGTGGGTCCGCCGCCTGGGGTGCGGGTGGCGATGATGGCGGCCGCGACCAGGTCACGGTGCCCGGAAAATGCGCAGTGCGGGCAGAACAGGGTTCGCCCGCGCGGTTTCGGCACCCGCCGCTGGCAGGCGGGGCAGGTGGAGGACGTGCCACGCTCGTCGACGGGGTGCACGGTGATGCCGGCCAGGACGGCTTTGTCGGTGAGGACCTGCAGGAGCCGGCCGATCTGCCACTGCCGTAGCCGCAGGTTGTGCCGCCGCCCCGCGTCGATGTCGAGGACGCCGCGCGGGTCACCGACGTGTAGGACACCGATCCGCTCGCGTACTGCCCAGGAGACAACCTGGCGGGCGGCTTCGTGCTGGGCCTGCCTCACCCGGCGCCGGTGCCGGCCCTCCACCATGCGCGCCCGCTGCCGGTACTGGCGCCACCGCCGTGACCCTCGTTGGCCGGGCTTCGGCACGCGGTGGGCGACGGCGCGGCGGCGGGCTTTGGTGTCGGCCAGGTGCATGCGGTGTTCGGCGCGGATCGCCCGCCCCGACACCAACAACCCCGCACCGTCCGGTCCGGCCACCGCATACGGGTGGATGATTCCCAGGTCCACGCCGGCCACCCTGGCCGGGTCGGGTTCCTCACCGGGCGGGTAAGCCGCGACCGGGACTTCGGCGGTCACGTCCAGGAACAGCCGACCACCCTCACACACCAAGGTGATCGAGCGGACCTGCCCGACCGGATACGGCAGCTCCCGCGCCAACCTGACCGACAACGGTGGCGCGCCCTTCGCCATCGGGATCCGGACCCGGCATCCATCGATGTCGAACGTGCCGTGATACCAGCGCACCGGCATCAACGCGCGCCGCCGACGCGGGAACCTGGCCGACAACTCACCGTCGTTGCGGCGTTTCGCCGCCGCGAACCACGCATCGGAGAACCGGCGCAACACCGACCGGGCCCCCGTGCT